>DATLRA010000122.1:0-15780 GCA_035534935.1 Binataceae bacterium (SeqCode) | reverse complement strand
CCGATCGGCCCCACGGCAAATTTCTCACCGATGACGATTTTGCGGTCTTTGTCCGCGCCTTCAGCCGCACCGGCTTTCGCGGCGGCCTCAACTGGTACCGTAATATCGATCGCAGTTGGGAGCAGAGTGCCGGCCTCGTCCAGCGCGTCAATCAACCCGCCCTGATGATCACCGCGGAACTCGATCCGGTGTTGCGCCCCGAACTCGCGAACGGGATGGAACAGTGGGTGCCGAATCTCAAGCGCGTCAATATCCAAGGCGCGGGCCATTGGACCCAGCAGGAGAAACCCGCCGAGGTCAACACCGCAATCCTCGCCTTCCTCACCGAGTTGAAAAACTCCTAGGATAATGTTGCTGTACGAAATCTTTCAAACAACAAGTACGCGGCGTCCGGAATACCAACGTACCTTGCTGACACGACACCCGTAATTATAGCTATTCGAGTCCGAGGGCGTTCTTCAAGTCGTGTTGTGACTTGCTAAGCGGACCTTTCGGACTATTTATAATCCCGGGGACCTTCATTTCTCGAAGCAATTTAGTTTTCTTGACATTGTAGATGTCGGGGTTTTTCTCTAAAGCCATTCCGATCAACATAGTCTCTAAATACTCTATATCTGGATAACTATGCTTAGTCGGTTTAGAAAATTTCTTCCCTGCCGCTGTCAAGCGCGGCAAAAAAACAATAGAGGCGTGCCGTTGTGCTCAATTAATATGTCATTATAGTAAACTATCTTATGTGCCTTAAAAGATTCTGATTGAAAAGTGCCCTTCTCGGTTTTTCCGACGTACCACGGTTTGATGTTGTCTCCATTTTTGAGTGTGAATACATAACAGCCACATGCTTCGGGTAAAGCGTCGTGCTTGGCTGTTTCTCGGACGCGACCCCAGAACGCTTTGTCGAAGATTCCATGGCCACTAGGTTTCCGGCAAATCTCAAATCCCCCGTCAACGCCGAAATTCATCGCCGCCCTCCAAATTGGATCGCTGCTGCGACCGACTGTAGGTCCGCCGCTTGACAAAAATCCACGTCGCCCGCTAGAGCTGCGTCCGGCAAATAGCCTGGCTTAGTCCTGCGCATGAATCGGGATTCTTCGCTGCGCTCAGAATGACAAAACTGCTCACTATCATTGTCATTCTGAGCGTCGGCTGCCAACGCGAAGAATCCCGTGCATATGATGACTTTATAAACTTATTGTCGGGACACCAAACCTAGAACTTGTCCTTTGGCCGGGCGGCGCGAGCGTCAGTCATGTGCGGGGTATTCACAGGGCGCAGCCCGCATCCTTAACCAACGGGAAGTCTGAAACCTCGTGAGGTTTCAGAAATGTATAAGTTTTGGACTCCCCATCATTTGATGACGCGATCGCGATGCATGCGGGTGCTGAGCGTATGCAAGCCAATTTACAACTCCGCCCGCTAGAAATTGTCCTTGAGCGCGCGCGTCTTCGCGAAGATCGCGACCGGGTCGTCGCCGATCGACGGATCGATCTTTTTGAGACTCGCGCGCAACTCGGCGCTGGCGGTGCGCAGAAACGGATTGATCTGCTTCTCCTCGCCGATCGTCGACGGCACCGTGAAGCTGCCCGCCGCACGCGCCTTTGACGCCCATTCATACTTGGCCTTGAGCACCGCATTATGCGGCTCGAGGGTGAGTGCGAATTGCAGGTTCTTGACCGTGTATTCGTGCCCGCAGTAGACCCGCGTCGCATCCGGCAGCGCCGCCAGCCGCGCCAGCGACGCGACCATCGTCTCGGCCTTGCCCTCGAACACGCGGCCGCAGCCCGCGATAAACATCGTGTCGCCGGTGAAGACCGCTTCGAGCTTGGGAAAATAGTACGCGACGTGGCCGTTGGTATGCGCCGGGATGCCGATTACGCGCCCGCTCAGCGCGCCGACCGTTACCGTGTCGCCGTCGGCGATCGGATCGGTCTCGGCCGGTATCCGTCCGCCCTCCGCGCGCGCTCCATAGACGCGCAGTCCCGGTACCGCGCGCACCAGGTCATCGTTGCCGCCGACGTGATCGTAATGATAATGCGTCGGCATCACCGCCGTCAGCGTGAGCCCGTGATGCTTGACGGCGTCGAGCACCTTGCCGGCCTCCGCGCAATCGACCACGCCGCATTCCTTTGAAGCGTCGTCGACCACCAGGTAGGCGTAATTGTCCGCGAGTTGCGGCACCGCGATTATCGCCATTAAAGCCTCCTGTCGGGACGCGCCCGCGTCCGCGTCATCATCACAATGAATCTCTCTTTCGCCCGCGCCGGCCGCGACGAATCATGCCGGCGAATCATCCCATGATGTTGTAGCCGACGTCGACGTAGACCGTCTGCCCGGTGACACCGCTGCCCAGGTCGCTCAGCAGCGCCGCCGCCATCTTGCCGACCTCTTCGGGCTTCATCGCACGTTTGAGTGGCGAGCGCTCCTCGACCTCGTGGGTCATCGTATGGAAGTCGCGGATCGCCGACGAGGCGAGCGTCCGCGCCGGTGCCGCGCTGAGCGCGTTGACGCGGATATTCTTGCCGCCGAGATCCATCGCGAGATAGCGCACGCAGGCTTCGAGCGCGGCCTTGGCCACGCCCATCACGTTGTAATTCGGGATTGCGCGCACCGCGCCCAGATAGCTCAGCGTGACGATCGATCCGCCCCCGCGCGTCTCCATCAGCGGCTCGGCCGCCCGCGCCAGCGCGACCAGCGAATAGGCGCTGATCTCGAGCGCGCGCGCGAAATTGGCGCGGCTGACGCGCAGGAAGCGGTCGCGCAAATCCTCGCGATCGGCAAACGCCACCGCATGCACCAGCAGGTCGAGGCCGCCCCACAGCTCCTTGACCGCACCAAAGACCGTGGCGATCTGCTCGTCGTTGCCGACGTCGAGTTCACCAACCACGTGGCCGCCGATCTCCTGGGCCAGCGGACGCACGCGCTTCTCCAGGATCTCGCCCTGATAGGTCAGTGAGACTTCGGCGCCTTGCGCCTTGAGTTCCTGCGCGATCGCCCAGGCGAGGCTCTTGTCATTGGCGACGCCGACTATCAGCGCGCGTTTGCCGTCCACGATTCCCATCCGGCTGCGACTCCTTGACGTTGACTGCGCACGCGCGCGGCCGCCGCGATCGATCGCCGCCGGCACATGCGCCGCCGATCATACATCGATCGCCGCGATTATTCCCGCCCCCGCTAATTCGAATGGTCCCGGAATTTCCGCCGCTGCCGAAGCTACTCGCACCGCGCCGCGACGCGCGCTCAAACCGCGATCTTCATGCCGTCCTGCGCCAGTTCCAGCTTGACCTCGCTCGCCCGCTCGAGCACCTCGCGCCCGACGTGCGTGAGAACCATCCGCCCGACGTCGAAGCGCGCCCGATTCGCCGCAAGCCCCGGGTAGTTCATGTGGAAGTCGAACTGCGTGCTCTCGAAGTAGGTGCATTCGCACAGGAACAGGTCCGCGCCCGCGACGAACGGGATCATCGCGTCGGTCCATCCGCTGTCGCCCGAAAATGCGATCGTCCGCCCGTCCTGCTCGACCCTGAGCGCCAGCGACACGTCGCGCTTCATATGCGGCGTGCGCATCGCGCGGACCCGCGCCGGCCCGATTCGCACGTCCGCGCCCGGTTCGAGCACGACGAATTTGAGCTTGCTGGTCAGCCGCTCCAGCTCGCTCTTGGGTCCCGGGAACATCGTGTGGAAGAGCCGCCAGGTGCGCTCCTCGAGCCGCCGCGGCCCCGCGATCGTCAGCTTCGTGCGGCGCGGCGTTTCGTAGATATATTCGAGCAAAAAAAACGGCAGGCCGCCAAAATGGTCGCCATGCGCATGGCTCACCAGGATCAGATCGATGTCGGCGGTCTTGAACTTGAGCCGCTTGAGCGCGCACAACGCCGTCGGCCCCGCCTCCATCAGGATGCGCTGGCTGGCGCCCTCGATGAAGTACCCGGACTGGAACCGCCCATGGCTGGCGAACGCATCTCCAGTGCCCAAAATCGTCAACTCAAGGCCTGCTGGCCCCAATGGCGATTTACGCATATACATTGTAAGTATCACCGTGGCGGGGCATTACCTAGACAGGAGCAGCAGCATGAAGCAGGTTAAAGTCGGCGTCGGTTTTGGACTCTTCCGGCTCGGGATGCCCTCGGCTCCCGCCGTTATCAACGTCGCCGAACGGGCCGAGGAATGGGGCCTCGACTCTTTCTGGCTCTCCGACCATCTGCTCTCGCCCTCGCCGGAACTCGATATCGTCGCGACCCTGGCCCTGCTCGCCTCGCGCACCTCGCGGATCAAGCTCGGACCGAGCGTCCTGCTGCTCAACCTGCGCCATCCGCTGATGGCCGCGAAATCCTTCGCCACGCTCGACTATCTGTCCAACGGGCGCATCGTGATGGCGGTCGGCACGGGCGCCAACCTGGCCGATTACGCCGCCTGCGGCATCCCGACCGAGGGTCGCGGCCGGCGCCTCGACGAGGGCATCATCGTGCTGCGCAAAGCCTGGACCGAGGCCAACGCAAGCTTCCACGGCAAGTTTTTCAACTTCGACAACGTCACGATCGATCCGCGCCCCGTGCGCCGCACCAACAACAATTCCGGCACCATCGATATCTGGATCGGCGGACGCTCCGACGCGGCGCTCAAACGCACCGCGCGCCTCGCCGACGGCTACTTCGCGTCGTTCCAGGCGCCCGACGAATTTGCCCGCAGTATGGCCACCATCCGCGGCTACGCCGCCGAGGCCGGCCGCGCCAACGCGCGCATCGAGTCCGGCCTGATCCTGCTCTGCCGCCTCGCCCCGACCCGCCAGCAGGCGGTCGATCAGATGAAGCCGATGCTCGACGCGATGGGCCGCGGCGGCGAAGCCTTCCTCCAGCGCACGGTCTACGGCTCGCCCGACGACATCATCGCGCGGCTCGAGGAATACGTCGCGGTGGGACTCGACAAGTTCGTGCTGTGGCCGGTGGCTGAGCCCGCGGCGTGGGCCGGGCAGGTCGAGATGATCGGCCGCGAAGTCGCGGCGCATTACGCGCGCGCCGCCAAAGCCGCCTGACCAGGCCGCCGCGTCATCGCCAGGATGTAGCAGCGCGTATACTATCGGTAGATCGCGAGAGGTTCAGACGTCGTCCGCATGGGATATATAATTAAATCGGATCCGAATCAAGGAAGTCGTGACCGACCGAAATAATAACAAGATGCTGGCCGCCCCGGCGTACTCACCGGCGGAAGCCGCGCGAATCCTCAGTGTCAACTATTCCACGCTGATGTACTGGATTGCGGGGCGCTATCACCAGCCGGCGCTGATCAGGATAGCCACAAGCGCTCCGCCCGAACTGTCATTCATTAACTTGATCGAGTGTCATGCGCTCAAGGCACTTACGGTTCGCTACAAACTCCGTATGCAGAAGGTGCGCAACGGACTCGAAACACTGAAAACGATGTTCAATTCCGAACATCCACTTCTTGATGAGCGCTTTCGTACCGACGGCGTCGATCTGATCCTTCAGGAATCGCCGGATAGCGCGCCCGTCAATCTGTCGCAGGGCGGCCAGTTAACCCTCAAACAAATCGTGGAAGTATATCTCCAGCGCGTAACCTGGAACGCGGACGGTCTCGCCAAATACTATCCATTTGTGTACAAGGAATGGACTAACGAGCCGAAGATTATTTCGATGACCCCGATGATCTCGTTCGGAAAGTCGGTAATCGACGGTACGGGAATCTCCACCGCCGTAATCGCTTCTCGCTTCGCGGCAAGGGAAGAACCGGAAGCGCTGGCAAAAGAATATGGCCGCAGCGAGCGGGAAATCTGGGAAGCGATCCGGTGGGAAGGGGAGTTCCGCAAAGCCGCGGCCTGATTACCGGACTACCCTTTATCTCGACGAGAATCTTTGCGATTGTGCCAAAGTTCTAGACGTTCTGCGCGACGCGTCGTTTCCGTATGAACGTCATTTAGCGCACTTCCCGCGCGGCACTCTGGACGAAGACTGGCTAGCTCTTCCAGGGCGGCGCGGATGGGCCGTGCTGACCAAGGATAAGGCTCAACGATACAGCCCCTTGGAGAAAGCGAAAATCATCGAACACCAATTAAAGATTTTTGCCTTCTCGTCGGGAAATCTGAGCGGCGCGGAAATGGCCAACCTGTTGCAAATCAACCTGGGCAAATTGGACCGGTTTGCTAACAAATATCCTGCGCCGTTTGTCGGCTCCATCACTAAAACCGGCATCAACCTCAGAACCCTCTGAGAAGATTGCTTAATTACCTACTTCGGATTTGAACTGTATATTTCGCCGCAAACTGTAAAATCGACCGCCCAGGACATTCGCTCGGCTACCTATTCGCCCGCCGCTTCTTCCTGCACCAGCGCGGTCGGCAATACCGCCGCGTCGATCTCTTCCAGGAAACGCGACGGCCGCCCCATCACGTAGCCCATCGCGCGGTCGAACATGTAGATCGGATACGACAGGTATAGTTCGTCGCGCGCCCGCGTGCTCGCCACGTACATCAGCCGCCGCTCCTCCTCGATCTCCTCGGCGCCCACGCTCATCGGACCGGGGAAGCGCCCGTCCGCCGCCCAGATCACGAACACCGCATGCCATTCCAGCCCCTTGGCCGAATGGATCGTGCTGAGCGTCACGTAGCCCTCTTCCGGCGCGGTCGCCAGCACGTCGCCAATCGAATCGTTCGGCGGCTCCAGCGCCATATCGGCCAGCATCGACTCGAGGCTGCGATAGCGCTCGGCGATATTCTGGAAATGCTCGAGGTCGCGCTCGCGCTTGGGATAATCGTCGGGATAGGCCTCGCGCAGGATCGGCCCGTAATAGTCCATCACCTCCGCGAGCTGATCGGCCGGCCGGCGCCCCTCACCGCGAATCGCGCCGATCAGCGCCGCCAGCCGCGCGCATCCTTCGACCGCCGCCGCCGCACGCATCCCGGCCTTCGCCGCCGCCTCGGCGAGCGCCCGTTCCGGCGCCGCCGCGCCCGCAATCTCCTCGATCATCCGTTCGGCCCGCCGATTGCCGACGCCCTTGACCAGCATCAGCATCCTGAGCCACGAGACCGCGTCGCTCGGATTTGCCACCACCCGCAGATGCGCCAGGACGTCCTTGATATGCGCCGTCTCGATAAACTTGAAGCCGCCGCGCTTGACGAACGGAATATCGCGCCGCTGCAACTCGAGCTCGAGATCGAACGCGTGAAAGCTCGAGCGGAACAGCACCGCGATCGCGCCCAGCTCCACGCCCTCCTCGCGCAGCTCCAGGATCCGCTGCGCGACAAAGCGCGACTGCGTATGCTCGTCGGCCGTGCGCACCAGCAGCGGCCGCAAGTCACCCGCGCGCCGCGTGAACAGCGCCTTGGTGTATTTCTCCGGCGCCCGCGCGATTACTTCATTGGCCAGGTCCAGGATGCCCTGCAGCGAGCGGTAATTCTCCTCCAGCTTGAGCACCTTGGCGCCCTCGAACAGCTTGGGGAAATCCATGATATTGCGGAAGTTCGCCCCGCGAAACGAATAGATCGACTGCGCGTCGTCGCCCACCGCCATGACGTTGCGATGCGTCGCGGCGAGCAACTGCACCAGCTCGGCCTGGATCGCGTTGGTGTCCTGGTATTCGTCGATCATTATGTAGCGAAAGGTGTCCGCCAGGCGTTGACGGGTCGGCGCGTGATGCTTGATCAGCTCGGCCAGCCGATGCAGCAGGTCGTCGTAATCGAGCAGTCCGCGCTCGCGCTTGTAACTCTCGTAGTTCGCCGCCAGCGCCAGAATCTCCGTGCGATACTCGGCCAGATGCGCGAAGTCGGCCTCGAGCTCCGCGTCGAGCTCGCGATTCTTGTTGCGCGCCATGCTGATCGCTTCCGCCAGCGTGCCCTTTTTCGGAAAGCGCCGCTCCTTTGACCCCAGCCCCATCCGCGTGCGGATCAGGTTGATCACGTCTTCCATGTCGCCGCGATCGAGGATCGTGAAGTTCGGCTGGAGCCCGATCGGCCCGCCATGCCCGCGCAGGATCGTGTTGGCAAACGAATGGAACGTGCCGCCCGCCACCTCGCCGCCGCGCTCGCCGACCAGTTGCTCGACCCGCCGCAGCATCTCCTGCGCCGCCCGCCGCGTGAACGTCAGCAGCAGGATCGCGCCCGGCGGCACGCCGCTCTCGATCAGCCGCGCCACCCGGTAGATCAGCGTGCGGGTCTTGCCCGACCCGGCGCCCGCGATCACCAGCAGCGGTCCGCCGCGATGGGTCACGGCGGCCAACTGCGCGGCGTTGAGCAGCTCGGCGTATTTAATCCGGTAGCGGCTCTCGTCGGGCGCCGCCTCGGGGGTCTTTTTGAGCTGGATTATGCGGTCGGCCACGGCACCGGCGATTGTAGCACGCGCATCCGCCGCCCCGGCCCCATCCGGCGCGATTGAATCCTACGGACTGCCGATCGTGCCGGCGGCGGGATTCTGATCGTCGGGCGGACTCTTCACCCCGTAGCGCCCAATCGCGTCGATGATTTGGTCGAAGCTCACCCCGCCGGTACCCGCCGCGCCCGCCCCGGCATAATCGCCCGCCGACCCGACCGTCGCGGCGCCCGATCCGCCCGGACCGCTCGCGCCGCCGTTGGGCATATTCGCGATCTCCGGCTGTAGCACGATGCGATCGACGATCTGCGGAGCCGGCGCCCCCAGAAACGCGGTCGCCTTTTGCTCCGCGTCGCGCTGGCCCTGCGGCGTCGCCACGTAACCGTAGAGCACCACGCGCCGATCGCCCGCCGGATCCTTGCCGACCTGCGCGCCGACCAGCGGCAGGCGATTGCGCTTGAAGTAATCGGTCAGCGAGGTACTTGCGGCGGCGTCCACCGTATAGTTCTGCGCGCCCGCCGCCAGCACTTGCGCGTTCGCCAACGGCATCCGCGCGAACGTCATGCTTGCCGCGCCGATCGCTATCGCGACGCCGATCATCCGTCCCGCGCGCAATCGCCCGGCGCGCCGCTCGGTCGCGCCCGGCGCGGCAATTTTGTTCGCACCGGCGCACTTGCCCGCAAGCCCGGCCATTTCCCCAACGCCCATGACGGCTATCTTATTCCCGCCATGGCGATCGCTCCACTGTCCCGATGGTCTCGATTCAGCCGTCACGCCGCGCTGGCCTTACCGCCGCCCCCTCCGTATAAATCTTGCCATGCGCTCAACTATTCGCCTGGCCTGCGCACTCGCGCTCTGCGCCACCACCGCCCTCGGATGCGCCGCGCAGCCGGAGACCCCGATCCAGCGCGCCCAGCGCCTCGAGCCGCTGCTCTCCGCCGCCGGCTTCCATATGCATCCCGCCGACACCCCGGCGCGCCAGAACCAGCTCCATACGCTCACCCCGCTCAAGGTGCGCTTCTATCCCTACAACGGCAAAATGCACTACTGGTTCGCCGACCCGGACTATTGCAACTGCATCTTCGCCGGCAATGCGACAGCCTACGACACCTATCAGCGCGAAAAGCTCCAGCAGCAGATGGCCAATCAGCAGGAGCTGTCCGCGCAGATGAACGAGGATGCCGCGCAGCAGGAGAATATGAATTTCATGGCCTGGCCGCCCGACCCGTTTTTCTACTAGCTCTCCGATGGCCGCGCCGCGCTCTTGATCCGATCCCGATTGTTGCGATTATAGCGCCATGGCTTCAGCCCTCGACGGCGTCACCGTAGTCGAATTCACCGCTCATCTGGCCGCCGCCTATGCCGCGATGCTGCTCGCGGAGCACGGCGCGCGGGTGGTCAAAGTCGAGCCGCCCGGCGGCGATCCGGCGCGCGGCACGCCGCATTTTCAGGTTCTCAATCGCGGCAAACGCGCCGTTAGTGCCGACCTCGAAACGCCCGCCGGCCGCGCCGCCGCCGCGCGCCTCATCCGCCGCGCCGATATCGTCGTGACGGGTTGCACGCCAACGCGCGCGCGGGAACTCGGCCTCGATCGCGCCGCCATCGCCGCGCTCAATCCGCGCGCTATCGCACTCGAACTGCCGCCGCTGGGCAGCCGCGGCCCCGACGCCGATTTCGACGCCAGCGAGGAGCTGGCCGCCGCCCTCGGCGGTATCGCCGGCGCGCAATGGGCGCGCAGCGGCAATCCGGCTCCGCTGACCTTTCCCGCCGCCAGCTATTCGGCCGGCGTCCTCGGCGCGACCGCCGCCGCCGCCGCCCTGCTCGCCCGTGGCGACGGTCCTGGGCAAGCCGTCGAAACCTCGATTCTGGCCGGCGCCTTCTCGCTGCAGACCGGCGGCATCATGCGCCACGAGCAGATGACCTCGCTCTATCACGGCCCGCAGAATCCGCTCGGACCGATCCCCTGCTATCGCCTGTTCGAGGCCGCCGACGGCCAATATCTCTTCATCGCCTGCGGCAACATGACCTTCTGGAACAAGTTCGCCCTCGCCATCGACCGGCCCGACCTGGTCGCCGACGAACGCTTCGAGGGCGCCCCCTGGGGTATTCCCAAGCAGAATTGGCAGACCCTCGTCGAGATCCTCGAACCGATCATCCGCACCCGGCCGCGCGACCAATGGCTCGCCCTGCTGCGCGCCGCCGACGTCCCCAGCGCCCCGGTCCTCACGCGCCACGAGTTCATCGATCATCCGCAGACCCGCGCGCTCGCGATGCGCCATGAGGTCGCCGATCCGGCGCTGGGCGACACCATCCAGCCCGGCGTCTCGATCAACCTGGGCGCCACGCCCGGCGCGGTCGCCGGTCCCGCGCCTGCCGTCACCGCCGACGGCATCGACGCCGCCGCTCGATGGCTCGCCGAAGCGCCCCGCATTCGCACCGCGGCGTCCCCCGCGCGCGCTACCTCGTGCGGTCCGCTCACCGGCGTGGTCGTGCTCGATTTCTGCTCCTACATCGCCGGCTCTTATGGCCCCATGATCCTCGCCCAGATGGGCGCCGACGTGATCAAGGTCGAAAGCCTCGAGGGCGACGCCTTTCGCCATTTCGGCTTCGGCTTCCTCGGCTGGAACGAGGGCAAGCGCGGCCTCTCGCTCGATTTCACCACGCCCGAGGGCCGCGAGATCATCCTGGGCCTCGCCGACCGCGCCGATATCGTCGTCGAGAATCTGCGCCCCGGCCGCATGGCGCGCTACGGCTTCGACTACGCCGCGCTCGCCGCGCGCAACCCCCGCCTCATCTATATGTCGGTCACCGCCTTCGGTAATCGCGGGCCCGATCACAACCAGCCCGGCTTCGATCCGCTGCTCCAGGCGCGCTCGGGCGTGATGGCCGCGCAGGGCGGCCCCCACGGCCATCCGGTCTACCTGACCTGCGCCATCTGCGACTACGGCGCCGCGATGCTCTCCGCGTTGGGCTGCGTGCTCGCGCTCAACGCGCGCGAGCGCACTGGCCGCGGCCAGATGTGCGAGACCTCGCTGCTGCAAGCCGCGATGGCTTTCCAGGCCGGCGAGTTCTGCTTCTACGACGGGCGCCCCGCGATGGAAAACGGCGACGCCGAATACCGCGGCGCCGCGGCGCTCTCGCGCGCTTACGAAACCGGCGATTCCAAATGGCTCTTCGTCGACGTCAAGACGCCTGCCCAATGGCGCGCGCTGGCCAATTTGTGCGGCCACGCCGCCGACCTCGACTTCGCCGCCGCCGCCCACCAGCCGGCCGCGGGTCCGCTCGCCGCCGCGCTCAGTGAGCATTTCCGCACGCGCGATCGCACCGCCGCGCTTGCAGCGCTGCGCGCCGCCGCGATTCCCGCCACGCCCGTCCATCGCTTCAACGATCTCTTCGACGATCCGCAAGTGCTGGCCAACGATCTATTGCTCGAACTCGAGCATTCCCAGTTCGGCAAGCTGGTCCAGACCGGCATCCTGGCGCAATTTGCCGCGACCCCCGGCCGCATCGACCACGCCGGTCCGATGCTCGGCGAGCATACTCGCCAGATCCTCGCCGACACGTTGGGCTATCCGCCCGCCCGCATCGCCGGCCTCCTCGCCCGCAAGATCGTCCGGATGCCGTAGCGTCCAATGGCCAGGCCAACCGCGCCGGGCGGTGTCTTATACTTGCGCCATCCCATGCTGCTGGTAACGGGCATGATCGTCGGGATTACGAGAAAAACTATCAGGTTGTCGTTGGCCAGTAAGTGAAAGGATGACTAACCTTTACTGAAAGCCAGGATAGTATTCCGCTCTTCCGAAATTTTGCCTGGTAATAGATGCCCGACAAAAAAGAGCTTGCTGCAATGATTGGTAACGCGCTGACTCCTAGTAGAAGAAACGAAAGGTACCGAGCTGGCTGCACAGCCCAATTAACGTCGAGAGAGGTATACGTGAAGCTCGCCAAAAATATCGCGATTCCAGCAAAGAAGCTAACAATAATGCCTATAATTGCATAGGCGGCTAGGCGGTACTTCCCTGGCAAAGCTGTAGTGTTTGTTCGCTGGTCCTCAAATGGAAGCGATTTCTGATTACTTTTCGAGCGCAATCGAGAGATAATATCGGCGATTCCTAGAAAAAAGATGGGTATGCAATTGAATATTATCAGCGGAACCGCGATTGCCACCGCAATTTCTTCAGGCGGATGCGGCGAATTCCAAAAGAATGCGATGGACGCGACGAGCGCCACGACAACTCCGTTTCGCGCAAATCTGAGCCACTCGCTAGGAGTCTGAAGACGGCTCGCCGGATTTCGTTCTCGTCGTGCTTGACTCATCTAAATCTAGAATAAGCCCCCACGGAGGTGGAAGAAAGATCCGTACGGCTTCCACCAGAAGCCACGTCGTAAGAGAGATAATCGCGACTTGTTCGACAACATCTATAAGTTTCTGGATTCCGACGAATTCCTCGGCAAACAAAAACTTCAGCCCCAGCCTAAAGCATTTATGCCCAACCAAAATGATTGCGGCCAAGAGCAACGGTTGAATGGCGATCCATCCTCGAATCCACAGGTCCAAGTCCAGCCGGAAGCGTCCGAGTCGCAATGCCTTCCTGTTAGCCCCAATTGGGACTCCTATTCGAGAGGTCTACCATGTTTGCCGTAGAATGTCTCCGCTTTATCAGGGCGAAGGCGCCCTGTCAGTTTTACAGATTAATTCCCAATAGTAATTCTCCCCTGCGCCGCTCTCCCCTACTCACGCCCGAATGCGCTAAGCTCCCCCATATCGACGCTCGCCCGGAGGTCCACGATGGCTCAGCTCACCGCCGCTACGGTCCGCTCGCTCGCCCTCGAACTCTTCGACTACCAGTTCGCCGACGACGCCGCGGCCGCCTCCGTCGCTCATATCGTCGGTGCGATGGCCAGCTATTCGCGCCGCCTCCACACGCTCGGTCTCGCCGGCCTCCAGCCGCCCTTCGGCTATCCCGCGATGCTCGCCGAAGCCGATCGCATCCGCCGTAACTCCTGACCTCCGCCCGAGGCGCTCAACCATGGCCAATTCCGCCGAATTGCTCAGCTTCGACGTCGCCACGCTCGCAACCAAGTTCCGCGCCCGCGAGCTCTCGCCGGTCGAAATCACCAACGCCTACCTCGAGCGCATCGATCAGCTCGACGAAAAGCTCCTCGCCTACATCACCGTCACCGCCGACGAGGCGCGCGCCGCCGCCCGCCGGGCGGAGAACGAAATCGCCGCCGGCAACTGGCGCGGCCCATTCCATGGCGTGCCCGTCGCGCTCAAGGATCTCTGCTACACCCGCGGTCTCCTGACCACCGGCGGCTCCAAAATCCTCGCCAAGTTCGTCCCCGACTTCGATTCCACCGTATGGGCGCGGCTGCATACCGCCGGCGCCGTCCTGCTCGGCAAGCTCAACCTCCACGAGTTTGCCTGCGGCGCCACCAACAGCAATTCGCATTGGGGTATCTGCCGCAATCCCTACAACCTCGAGCACATCCCCGGCGGCTCCAGCGGCGGCTCTGGCGCCGCGATCGTCGCCCGGCTCGCCGCCGCCACCATCGGCACCGACACCGGCGGCTCGATTCGTATCCCGGCCGCCTTCTGCGGATGCGTTGGGATGAAGGCCACTTACAGCCGCGTCAGCCGCCACGGCGTGATGCCGCTGGCCGACTCGCTCGACCACGCCGGTCCCATCACCCGCACCGTCCGCGACGCCGCCCTGATGCTCTCGATTATCGCCGGCCACGACCCGGCCGACGTCACCTCGAGCCGCGAGCCCGTCCCCGACTATGCCGCCGCCCTGACCGGCGACCTGGCCGGTGTGCGCATCGGCCTCATCGCCCAACTGATGACCGGCCTCTCCGACGAGGTCGCCCACGGCTTCTCCGCCGCGATCCGCGAGTTGCGCGCCGGCGGCGCCGAGGTCGAGGAGGTCTCGCTCCCGACTCTCGAGATGGCTTCGTCGATCGCGACCAATATCATGTTCGCCGAGGCCGCCGAGTTTCACGAACAGTGGATGCGCACGCGCGCCCATGAATACGGCGCCGACGTCCGCCGCTCGCTCGAAGCCGGGATGCTCACGCCGGCCATCTATTACGTCCGCGCCCAGCGCGCGCGCGCCGCGCTGCTGGCCGAGGCGATGGGGGCGCTGGAGAAATTTACCGTGCTCGCCGCGCCGACCGCCGCGATCACCGCCCCGCGTATCGGACCCAACGGCCGCGCACCGCTCGGCCAGGGCGGCACGCCGGTCGACCTGCTGACCGCGGTGCTGCGCTTTACCGCGCCGTTTAACGTCACCGGCCAGCCCGCACTCGCGATCCCGGTCGGCATCGCGGCCGACGGCCTGCCCGTCTCGATGCAGATTGTAGGAAAACCCTTCGACGAGGCGACGGTCTTGCGGGTCGCCGACGCCTACGAGCGCCGCCGCGGCCCCTTGGCACAACCGAAACTGTAGCGTTCACTCGGCGGATCGCTCTCGATCGTGTCGCGTAGTTCGCGAGCAGCGCCTTGGCGCCATTATTGAGGGCGCCGTCGAGCGGCTGGTTCGCGTCGCCCTGTGCCGGCTCGTTCATCGAGCCGAGATATGCGGCTTCGGTAGTTGTCGAAAGTTCCATATCGCGCGTAGCCTCGCCATGCGTTCGGGTCGCATCGTGGCGGCTCCTTGACCATTATTTTACAGGGTCAGTGGTGAGGCTGGCTGGCGACCGTTAAGCCGTGTTTTCGGCGACACGTGACGGCGGGCGGGAACGCGCGCACAGAAGGAGCACAGACGAGAAAAAACGTAAGCCGTGAAAGGGTTATTTGACCGGTTTAGGCCCTGATTTCGATTGACAATCGAAGGCGCTTTGCGTGCAACCGGCGCCCCTCTCAACAAGTGATCGTGCTAAGGGCGAGCAATGAGAAACAAGAATTCCCGATTGGGCGTTTCCGCATCCCTCAGCCATTCATTCGTCCACTTCATATCTGCCATAACATTACGCTTGTAATTAAGCTCCACGACCTCTACCAATCTTCCGCAAGATTCAATCGCTTCGTTCAGTTCCTTAGAAGTGGCCCGCCCCCCCCGAGCTGTACGACAAGATAATGTATTTCGACCGAGTTAAGGCAAGCAGCTTCCGAATCGCTTCCACAGCAATGAACTTCCCATCAGAGCCTCTTCTGAAATCTTCGAACGGAGAATTTGCAATTGTATCTGAAGTATCAGCTCGCCTATTCACCCTACCGAAGAGTGCTGGCTGATCGTATAGACAAATGGTTGTCCACACGTGGTAGTAGGAGGCGTATCTGACACGTGAAGGCGGCATTTTCTCATTGTTTGAACCATAAGGCGGGTCGTAATACGCAATGTCTGCTTCTACATTACCAGCCACATCAAAGATGTCTGCCCGATGGACGCGGTGAGCATGGGCACGCCCGCCTCCCACAATAGCCGGCACCCTCAATCGAAGGGTTTTATATGAACGAGGAGACCCTTCC
>DATLRA010000121.1:0-5644 GCA_035534935.1 Binataceae bacterium (SeqCode) | reverse complement strand
GGGGCCGCGCGTTCGTGGCCCCTTGGAACCGCCCGCCCGGATCGTTATAAGTATGGGCTGCGCTGAGGAGTGGCCAAACTGGCAAGGCACCTGACTCTGGATCAGGGGATTGGAGGTTCGAGTCCTCCCTCCTCAGCCAACCCCGCCGGTATCTGCGGCGAGCCAGTCATCGGGCAGGTCCCATCGTCTAGTGGTTAGGACACCGGCCTCTCACGTCGGTAACGCGGGTTCGACTCCCGCTGGGATCACCAGATTAAATCCATCGCTCTCCGCGGGCGCGAACGCCAGGGAAGCTCTGCGCAAGATTCATTGCGTCATTCTGAGCGCAGTGAAGAATCCCGGGATTCTTCACTGCGCGGACTCCGTTCAGAATGACGACTCGGCTAGTGCAGAGGTTCCCCAACGAGGCCGCCGGCCGTGCCAAAGAAATCTTATTGAGGCTCGGTGGCCGCGCGGCTATCGTCTAGACGGTACCGCAAGACGGCCTCGGCGTGGCAATTGAGCGGCGCGATTTGCGCACGCGGTGGCCTCCCGGCGGGATTCCGCGCTAACCCATAGTTGTCAATCTGCTGACAACTTGTTAGCGTGTAATGGGCAGGCTTAAAGGTGTTCATAGCCACCTAAAAGGGGGGCGGCGATGGCGAGAGTTCTGACGCTGGAGGAAGTGGCCAGCTACCTTCGGGTGCATCCATCCACGATCTACCGGCTACTTAAAAAAAAGCAGTTGCCCGCCTTCAAGGTTGGCAGCGATTGGCGCTTTAACCTTGAGTCGATCGACAAATGGCGGTCCGAGGCCGAGCAGAGCGGGCGCGCGCTCGGGGCGCTTCCGTATATCGACAAGAGCTAGCCGCCCAGCGTGCCGTTGCCGGTATCGCGTCGGCGGCGTTTGGCCGTCGGCCTCCGCCTGACCTGTCGCCCTGTCTCCTGGTTGTCGCTTCTCCCGATTCTGATTCTGCCTCGCCGACCTCGCCGCTTCGATTGCGCCCGCGTGCGAATTCACCTCCCGACGCCTGGCGCATCGCCTCGACGCGACCGCTCCGGTCACGCAAAAATGCAACGGCGGCCCGACCCGCCGCCGTTGCATCTTTGCGTACATATCCCTTGTGGCGACGGCGCGGCGCGACCACTGTCGCGCGCGCTCGTCGCCATCGACTAACGCATGATCTGCATCAGTCCCGACGGGCTGCCGTACCTGATCCCGTCCTGGTACTCCTTGGGCACGTCGGTGTTGAAGATCGGATCGGCCCCGGCCGGGTTGCCGGCGCTCGACCAATAGCTGGCATGCGCATTCTGCAGGTCCCAGGTTACCGCGCCGACCGAATTGGTGATCACCCGGCCGACTCCCGGCACCGGCCGAATCCGGGCGCCCCAGAACTGCGCCTTCCACAGCTTCATGTTCGAATCGTAGAGGTCCGACCAATCGGTGTAGTAGGTCTCCTTGTCGACATAGAGCATCCGGCTGCCGTAGCAATAGCCGGCCGCTTCCGACGGGATGCGCCGGACGTCGTCGACCCACACGTCACGCACCTGCCATTGGCCCCACGACGGCTTGGGAAAGCCCAGCGGCATGTCCCAGTTCTTTGGGAACTGCGAATAATCCTGGTTGTAGTCGTTGAGGTTGATCACCTTGCGCCCGCCCAGCATCGTGCCATGGAACAGCGAGGTGCCACCGTTGAAGCCGATCGTCTTGGCGTCGTCGTTGGTCCAGTCGCTGCCGTAGATCGGCGCGCAGCGTGCGGACACCGACAGGCGCAGCGACCGCCGCAGCGCCGGCACGAACACGTAGGTATCGGGGAACGGATGGGTCTGCTCATCCTTGTAGAACAGCGAGAGCAGCGCCGTGTACTTCGACTGCTCCGGCGTCTCGACCATGCTCCACTCGGTGTACCAAGTGCCCGGCGCGTAATCGAGATCGACCGGGAAGCCCGGGTCGGTGTTCCATCCGCTCTGGCGGTAGACCACGTCGATGGTCTGGGCGGAGATATTGCCGAAGCGATCCTGGAACCATAGCGACCCGGTGTTGTTGGTCGCATTCAGGTAGATCGCCGGCACGTAAGCGTAGAACAGGTTGACCAGCAGCTTGGTGCCCATGTCGGGATCGCTCGGCTGCGGATTCGGAAAGGGTACACCGCCGTGGTAGTTCTGCATTTCGATATGATTGTTGGGCAGGCGCACGAGTTTGGTCTGCGCACCGTACTTCTCGGTCGCCGCCAGAAAGGTCGTCGGCAGCAGGTTATGCGCGGTCGGACCGATATCGATTTCGGCGTCAGCCGGCATCTTCCAGAAATAAGTGCCCGCGAACAGCGCCTGCATCGAGACCGGCAGGAATTGCTTGTACTGCTGCCAGTTCGCCGTGGTGATTTTGGTGCCCGGCGCGAGCGTGCCCTCATTCGCGCTCGCCGCCATCCACGCCTGCATCTCCGGCAGGTCGCTTTGCGCGAAGGCCACGGTGCCGAAGATGAGCATCGAACAAAGTGCTCCCAGCCATGCCAGTTGTTTCATCGACTTCCCCTCCTGCAAGAGCAAAAGGCTCCCGACGTTGAACCGACGCGGTGCGCGCAGCCAAGCTCCCCCGATGCGCGCGCATCGCCTGCTTGACGACGATCTATTTCCACTTCCGGTCCGGCCCGTCAATGCACAATTTTTAGTCGTAGTAAAGAAATTAATGCGGCCGATTCCGCGACCGCCGCGCGCACGTTGGACCGGCCGCCCGGCCGCGCTACAATCGTCGCGCCCGCCGCCGCGCGGGTAGCTCACGCCACGCGCAAAAGGTGCCCGCATGATTCTCAAGGTCGCCCGCCTCGGGCATCCCGTCATCCGCGCTCAAGCGCATCCGGTCGACCCGGCGAAAATCGCCGCACCCGAGTTCCAGCGCCTGATCGACGACATGGTCGAGACCATGCGCGAGTACAGCGGCGTCGGCCTCGCCGCCCCGCAGATCCATCTCTCGCTACAAATCGCGGTGCTCGAAGTCGACCACCATCCGCGCTACCCCGAGATGCCCAGTGTGCCGCTGACCTGCCTGATCAATCCGACCGTCACCGTCACCGATCGCGCGCCCGTCGACGAATGGGAAGGATGCCTCAGTATTCCCGAGATGCGCGGCAAGGTGCCGCGCTTTCGCCAGTTGCGCGTGACCGCGCTCGGCCGCCATGGCGAGCCGCTGGATTTTGTCGCCGACGATTTCCACGCCCGCGTAATCCAGCACGAGACCGATCATCTCAAGGGCGAGGTCTATCTCGATCGGATGCCCGACCTGAAGTCGCTGAGCTATCTGCTCGAATGGCAGCGCTACGCGCTGACGCCGGGCAAATAGCGCCTCATGCATGCGCCGGGATAACTCCGCGCGCGGCCTACTCGGTCATTTTGGACGCGGCAAAAAATCCCGGGATTCTTCACGTCGCGGACTTCGTTCAGAATGACACGCGCCTTGCGCAGAGCTTTCCTGGCGCTGGGATCTGGAAGATTGCCGGCGATCGCGGCGCCCATCGCCGCGGCTCAGGCGATGGTAATTGGTCCCGAGGATCGCGCCCTGGTGCGCGCCGGCGGTGACGCCGCGATCGCCGCCGCGCGACGCTCGATCTCGGCGGGCGCGAGCAGACCCTTGGCGCGGATCATCCGCTCGAGCGCCGCCAGCCACGACTCGTAGTACGCATCGCCCGCCGCCGCGCCCGGATCACCGGCATGCACGGCATCGCCGGAATGCCTGGCGTCATCATGATGCGTTTCAACGGCGGCGATTTCGGCGATCAGCGCGGCGCGAAATTCGTCCCAGGCGAAGCGTCCCGCGCGGCTCAGCGTCACCGCGATCGCAAAGGCGCGCGCCTGCCACGGCGCGGCGAAGACCGCCTCGCCGGCCGCCGTGCCGGGAATTTCGTCCGCCCCACGCTCCGCGATTTTGCGCCGCCCCGCCATCGCTCAGCCCCCCGCCGGCGCCGGCGGATATTTTACGATCGCAGTGCCGATCATCGCGTCGCGCGTGACGATCGCCGCCAACTCGTCCACGCTGAGCTTTTCGCTGCCGCGCGGACGCATCGGGATCACCAGGTAGCGCAGCTCGGCGCTGCTGTCCCACACCCGCACCTCGACGCCGCGCGCCAGCTCGACGCCGAAATCACGCAGCACGCCGCGCGGATCGCTCACCGCGCGCGAGCGATAGGCCGCGCTCTTGTACCATACCGGCGGCAGACCCAGCACCGGCCACGGGTAGCACGAGCAGAGCGTGCAGACGACCAGATTATGCACCTTGGGCGTGTTCTCGAGCGCCACCATATGCTCGCCTTCGAGCCCTGGCGCGACGCCCGCCTCGGCGATCGCCGCCGTCGCGTCGGCCAGCAGGCGCTTCTTGTATGCCGGGTCGGTCCACGCCCGCGCCACCACGCGCGCGCCGTTGCGCGGGCCCACCCGATGCTCGTAGGTGTCGACCAGCGCGTCGAGCGCATCCGCCTCGACGATACCTTTTTCGATCAGGAGCGCTTCGAGCGCCTTGACCCTGAGCGTCGGGCCGCTGTCGGGCGCGTTATGATCGTGGCCGGGCGCGGCGCCGCCGTCGTTGTGATCGTGACGCGCCTGAGGTCGATCTTTGTCGTCGTGAACGCTCATCGTGTCCTCATGCGGCTACCCGTCTTCGCTTTCGCCGTGGCAATTCGAGCCGGCTTCGCCACGGTTCGCGGATTGCCCGCCGGCTGCATCGTGATCCGTCTCGAGGGCACTTTTTCAGCCTCCAGGTAATCTTCCCACAGATCGATCATCACGCGCTCGCCCGCCGGATAATCACGGCCCCACAGCTCGCGGCCGGCGAACTCGACGGTGTAGCAATGCTGCCGGTTGGCGCCGCCGCCATGCGCGGACGTGTCGGGAAAGACAAATACGCCGTGGTCGCGGCGCACGACTCCGCGACGGCCGCGGGCGTAGCGCGGGAGCCGCGTATGGCCGGGCGGATTGAGGATGCGCGCGACAATTCGATCGCCGACGCGAAAGCGTGCGCGCGGTTTTTTATCCTGCGCGGCGCGTGGGCGTCGGGCCGCAGTCGCGGGCGACGGCGGTGTGGCCCGCGCCGGCAGCGCCATCCCATCGGGGCCGCCATTTGCCGCGTATGCGGCGCTCAGCTCGCCGGCCGTAACCACGCCCTTTTCGATCAGCAGGCGCTCGCAGCCGTGCAGCCAATGCTCGTAGTAGGTCGTGCGCAGGTAGTCGGCCGCCGGCATGCGTTCGATCGCGTGGCGGAACTCGTCGACGTTGAAGGCGCGCCGTCCGAACAGCGCGATCGTCATCGCGAACATCCGGCGCTCCCACGGCGCATGAAAGACCGGCTCGCCGGCCTCGTGGATCACCGCGCCGAAACCGTCCATCCCGCCGAGATCGTGGATTCCGTTCATGCGCCCCCTCCGACCGCGTACGCTGTCGCTCCGAGGCTAAGTCCGCCCCACCCTCGCGGTCAAGCGAAGGAATCCTCACCGGGAGCATCCGCGCGGAGCCACGAAAAACACAAGCCGAGGATGATTACCGGCGTAACAATGACGGCAACCTGTATATAATCATCATCGCGCCCATTCCAACAACGTGCGCATCCATGGCAGGATCGGAAGCGCGGCGGGGGCCTTTCTAACCGTGGTCAGTGCGCGCTTGGTTTTGGAGACCTTGC
>DATLRA010000120.1:0-2392 GCA_035534935.1 Binataceae bacterium (SeqCode) | reverse complement strand
AGGCGGGTGTTGATCTCGCGCGGATCGATCATCGCTGCGCCGGCGCATCGCGAGCACCGCGTTCACGCGAGGCTAATACATCGCCGGTGCTCAAGGCAATTGCGCCTGACACGCGTGTCAGGCGCGGGGCGCATCGTCACTGGCGGCGATGAAACAGGCGGTGCAGGAATTGGCGATGCTGCTCGGCGGGGGGCGGCTGGCCGTGCGGCTCGGGCGCGGGCATCGGCTGCACTTTAAGCGATTCGTTGGGCGTCGTGGCGCCGTTGTGCTCGAAGTGGCGCTGGACCATCGATGAAAGCAGCGAGCCGTGCGTATTGCCCACGTTGATCGCCACCTCCACCGATAGTCCGAGCCGCAGCGGTTTGTCGGCGGGAATATCCTGATCGAGAACGATCTTCACCGGCACTCGCTGGACGACTTTGACCCAGTTGCCGGTCGCATTTTCGGGCGGCAGCAGCGAGAACGCCGCGCCGGTGCCCATGCTGATCGAGTCAACGTGTCCCTGATAAACGTAGCCGGGGTAAATATCGGCTTCGACCGTCGCATGCTGGCCGACGCGCACGTCGGTCAACTGGGTCTCCTTGTAATTGGCGGTGATGTAGAGATGCTTGAGCGGGACGATCGCCATCAGCGGCTCGCCGACCTGGACGCGATGGCCGATGTGGACGGTCTTGTGGGTCACGATACCCGCGAACGGCGCGAAAATCTTCGTGTAGCCAAGATCGAGCTTGGCCGTTTCCAGAGCCGCTTCGGCTTGCTTCACGATCGGACGGTCGTAGCGGGAGTGATCGGTGTGGTCCACTTCCTCGCCTAGCGCCGCCTTGGATTGCGCGAGCTCATGGTCCGCAAGCGCGGAGTTTGCGGTTGCTACACGAACCGCGGTCTGCGCCTGATCGTAGTACTCGGCCGATATGATACCCTGCGACTTGAGCGCCTTGGCGCGTTCCCAATCGATCTGCGCCTGATGGAGCTGGGTTTGCGCCAGCCGCACTCCGGACCGCGCCTCATCGACGCCGGCGTACATCTCGTCAACCGACTGATGCGCGCGTGCGAGCTGGGCGCGGGCCTGCTCGACACGGACTTCATAGTCGCGTGGATCCAGGGTCAGCAGCACCTCGCCCTCGGTAACCGTCCAGTTATCTTCGACGTAAAGACTGGACACGGTTCCCGCGACGCGCGATGAGACCAAGGCTACGGTGCCATCGACGTACGCGTCGTCGGTGGATACGTGGGTTTCGAAATAGTGATAGAAGCGCAGCGCGGGAACCACTGCCGCGGCAATTGCGACAATTCCGATCACCAGCAAAACCCGGCGAAATAGCGACGCTCTCATACGGATTCGGAAGCTTAGGAAAGACCCGGCCCTGCGGCAACCAGCCCTGCGCTTGGTAACACTGAACGGCTAATTATTCCGAAAAAGCCGGGCTGTCAATTAAAATCGACGTACTCGCGCGTGTCCGCCGGTCAGGGAGCGGTTTGCAGCCTTGCTCGCGATGCTCATGGCTCGCGGATGATCACGTTGGGAAAACCGTGCGCGGTCGCGATCACCTTTCCGGCCAGGGTCATGTTGATCGCGAACGGCCCGAAGCTCTGAAACTGAGTGAAGTTTCCATCGATCTTTCCATTTGGCGAGTCAAACAGGAACAGCGCTGGCACCCGCTGGCTGACGGCGAATCCTATCTGCGAATCTTCGATCAATCCAGAAAATCTTTCTCCCGCGGGACCGAACACGAAGATCCGCAGGTCCGGATTCGCCGCAGGCGCGATCTGCTGCAGCGGCGCGCCGGTCTGGATCGATAAGGTTCCGTACGGCGCGCTGGTGGACGATACGGCGAGCACGTTGAAGCCGTTGGCGATCTGCAGGCTCATGAGGCTGTTGTCGTTGGACAGCTTGGTGGCGATCAGCCGGGAGGGTGTCAGCCCGTTGACCAGAATGTTGTTGATGATCACCACGTTGAGCGGGATGTTCCCCTGCACCTGCCACGACGAACGCGAGTTCGAGATTAGGAGCGTGAACGGCGTGCCCAGCGTGCCGAGCACCCTGTAGATCGCCTCGGGCGCGACCGGCGGCGTGTTGCCGACATAGCCGGCGAAGCCGATGTAGTTGTTGTTGCAGGCGGAAAGCGTGCCGAGCCACGCCAGCACCAGCGTCAGGCGGACCAGGCCTCGGTTTCGAGGGCGGACTTTGTGCGCCGTGAGGTTCACAGCGGATTCGCCGCGGTGTTGCGGCAGACCCCGGGGCATCCCGTAATCGAATCATCGCAGGTCGAAGGGCACGGCGCCGGCGAGCTGGTCGGCTGCGGCGGCATCACGGTGATGGTCTGCGTCGGCTCCGGGTCCGGGATTGGCGTCTTGACCGGCGTGGCGCCTTCGTACCTGGTCAGCGAGTAGT
>DATLRA010000119.1:0-11401 GCA_035534935.1 Binataceae bacterium (SeqCode) | reverse complement strand
CCCTGCTGGTACCGGGCCCGACGATCACCACGTCGGCCATCGCGCCGCCGGTCACCCCGCGCACCTGCTCGGCCAGATCATCGCCGGATACCACGAGACCGAAATCCGCCCCGAGTTCGCGCGCGCGCGCCGCCCGCTGCGCAAAGAGGTCGGCGCCGATGATGGTGCCCGCACCCAGGCTGCGCGCGATCTTCACGTGCATCATGCCCATGATGCCGAGTCCGATAATCAGGATCGATTCGCCCGGGCGCAGGCTTGATCGGCGGATCGATTTGACCACGCAGGCGGCTGGTTCGATCAGTACGCCGTCGAGGTCGCCAAGATCGTCGGGCAGCTTGAGCGTGTCGGCCAGGTTGGGCGCGGCGACGAGAAAATATTCGGCCATGCCGCCAGGGTTGAGATTGGTCGCGCGCCACGTGGCGCATTGCACGTACTCGCCGCGCCGGCACGCGGCGCATTGGAAGCACGGCGCATGATGATGGACGAAGACCCGCTGGCCCGGCCGGAAGTCGCGCACCGCGGCGCCGGCCTGCTCGACCACGCCGACCGGCTCGTGACCGAGCACCAGCGGCGCCTTGCGCCGGATGTACCAGGGCATGATATCGCCCGAGCAGATGCCGCAGGCGCGCACGCGCACCAGTAATTCGTTGGGTCCGGGTTCGGGGCGGGCGCTCGCTTCAACACGGATATCGCCGAAATCATAGAGACGCGCAACTTGCATAGCCACGCAAGAACTTTGTGGCGCGTCGCGCGCAATGTCAACTCGCGCCGCATCGCGCACGCCGCTGTGCCGCGTCCGCGCGCGTGTTAGGCTTGCGCCCATGGCGCGTCCAGTAGGTCCGCCGATCGCGGCCGACGTGATCGCGGAAATCGGCGATCGCATCGCCTTCATTGAGCGGCTCAATTTTCCGTCCGGATGGGCGTTTCCGGGCGGCTTCGTCGAATTCGGCGAGACCGCCGAGCAGGCCGCCGTGCGCGAGGCGCTCGAGGAGACTTCGCTCGAAGTCGATTTGCGCGCATTGCTCGGAGTCTACTCGCGGCCCAATCGCGATCCGCGCGGCCAGACCATCTCGGTGGTTTATATCGGCCGCGCGCGCGGCACGCCGCAGGCGCGCGACGATGCGCGCGCGATTGCGCTCCACCATCCCGACGATCCGCCCGCGCCGCTGGCCTTCGATCACGCCGAGATTCTCGCCGACTACCTGCGCTTTTTGCGCAGCGGCGAATTTCCGGCGCCGTGGCGCAAGTAGACGAGATACGGGGCAAGTGCCGGGGGGCCATGCTTTTGGCGCCCAGTATGGTAAGAGAGATGGGATCAATTTTTCGGAGGTATGGGATTCGATGGCGCGTCTGAAGACCGGATTGACGCTGGGCGTGGCGATTGCCGCCGCGATGATGCTACTCGGCGGCTGCGATCAGGAGCCGATTAGGGGCCGTGGCCTTGGAACGGCGGTGATGCTGCTGGGCTACCAGGGGGACTATCTCGAGGCCAACGGCCGCCTGCCGGTGGCGCAGGATCAGGTGCAGCCGATGATCGACGCGACCAACGCGATCGTCACGGCGGCGCGGGCCAACGCGATGCTGGTCTTCTACACGCGCGACGAAGCGAGTCCGTTGGCCTTCGTCAGCAACTGGTCGCGCAACTACGCGACGCCGCGCCTGTGGGCCGGTTCGCAACTCGACGAGCGCGCCGACGTCAACGCCGGACCGGTTTTCGCCAAGAGCTCGAAGGACGCGTTTTGCAATTCCAAACTCGAGCCGTGGCTCGACGAGCAGAATATCGGCGAACTGGTGATCGCGGGCGCGTATGCCGATCGCTCGGTGCTGACGACGGCGCGCGCCGCCCTGGCGCGTAAGTACAAGGTCACCGTGATCAGCGACGCGCTGGCCGGTACCAGCGACGATTCGCGTGACGCGGCGATCAAGTCGCTCAAGGACGCCGGCGCGGACGTCGAGACCAGCCAGCAGTTCGTCGCCGCGATCAAGCCGTCGACTACGATCGGCTTGCGCGGCCCGCTGACCGGCTCATGGTGGCTACTCAAGCACTGACGATCGATCCGGCCGCGGCGGAATAATAGATCGAGCATTGCCGCGGCCGGCCCGTCACCGCGGCGCAGTCCGCGAACGTGCGCGAACTCGCGTCAGCGCTTGAGGCGCGCGACCAGCTTTGCGATCCGGTCGAAGGCCGCGTTGAGATTTTCCAGCGACGTCGCGTAGGACATGCGCACGTGATGTGGCGCGCCGAAATCGTTGCCGCCGACCAGCGCGACGTGCTCTTCGGCCAGCAATAATTCGGCAAACGAATTGCCGTCCGTGATGGTCTGGTCGCCGAGACTCGCGCCGATCAGCTCCGTGATATTCGGAAAGACGTAGAACGCGCCGCTTGGCACGTTGGGCAGCTTGAAGCCGGGCAGCTTGCGCACGCGCTCGACCACCAGTTCGCGGCGCCGGCGGAACTCCGCCATCATCGTTTTGATTTCGTCCTGCGGTCCGCTCAGTGCTTCGATCGCGGCAGCTTGCGTGATCGAGTTCGGATTGCCGCTGTTCTGCCCTTGCAGGCGCGCGGCGGCGGCGATCACTTCCTTGGGGCCCGCGGCAAATCCGATTCGCCATCCGGTCATCGCGTAGGCTTTCGACAGCGAGTTGAGTGCGAAGCCGCGCGCCTGCAAGCGCGGTTCGATGCGGAAGATGTGGGGCACCGGACCGTCGTAAACGATGTGCTCGTAGACGTCGTCCGAGAGCACCCAGATGCCGGCCTCGAGCAGAATCTTTGCGACCTCGCTCAACTCGCCGGGCGAATAGACCGCGCCGGTCGGATTCGACGGCGAGTTCAGAATGATCCCGCGGGTGCGCGGCGTGATCGCACGCGCCAGCCGCTCCGGATCGAGCACGAAGCCGCGATCCTCGGGGCATTCGACCAGCTTGGCCTCGGCCCCGCTCAGATTCACCATCGCGACAAAGCTGACCCACGCGGGGGTCGGGATGATCACCTCGTCGCCCTCGTCGAAGAGCGCCGCGATAATGTTGGCCTCGGCCTGCTTGCCGCCGGCTGATGCCATGATTTCGGCAATCTCGTAGTCCAGCCCGCTGTCGCGCTTGAGCTTGAGGCGGATCGCCTCTTTCAAATCGCGCGTACCAGTGACCGGCGTGTACTTGGTCTGGCCGTTGGCCAGCGCGCGCCGCGCCGCATCCTTGATCCGCTCGGGCGTGTCGAAGTCGGGCTCGCCGGCGGCCAGCGAGATGACGTCGACGCCGGCGGCCTTGAGTTCGGTGGCGCGGGTCTCGGCCGCCATCGTGGCGGACGGTTTGAGGGCGGCGATACGGCGGTTGAGCTTAAGCATCGGTGTGCGGCCTTTCGGCGCTGAAGTTAATCCCGGGCGCGAACCGGGCTGGTCGCGCTCATCATGATCGTGCGTTTACTGGTGCGTTCGATTGTAACGATCCCGCGCGGCGGGTGAAACCTTGCGTTCGCGATCGCCCCGCGATCACGAGATTCGCCATGATCGCGCGGCGCCGGCCGATTGCGCAGCGCGGCCTGAGTCGCGCGCCGTCGCAATCCTTTCGAATACTCGCGGCCTAGTCGATTTTCAGCTTGGCGCGCAGCCGCGCCATCACCAACTCGGGCACCAGGTCGGGCAGCCGCTTGCCGTAGCCGGCCACCTCCTTGATCAGGCGCGACGCGGTGAAAAAGAGCTTTGGATTGGCGAACAGAAAAACCGTTTCGACCGACTGGTTCATCTGCTTGTTCATCTGCGCCATCTGCAACTCGTAGTCGAAATCGGTCACCGCGCGCAGGCTGCGGATAATCACCGCGGCGCCGATTCGTTCGGCGTAGTCGACCGAGAGCCCGCTGAACTTGTCCACTCGCGCGCGCGGTTCGAGATCCTTGATGCACTCGTGGATCATCTCGACCCGCTCTTCGGGCGAAAAGAGCGCCGAGTCCTTGTGCGGATTGTAGGCAACCGCGACGATCACCTCGTCGAAAATCGCCACGCTGCGCCGGACGATATCGATGTGGCCGTTATGAATCGGATCGAAGCTGCCCGGGTAGATGGCAATCGAGGGGGTGTGTTCCTTGGGTTTATTGTACATACCGGCCCAGTGAGCTCATTGCGGCGGCTGTGGCAGTCGCCGGTAGAGGGCGATACGATGATCGCCGAGAGTTGCTTCATTCACACGTTCCACGCCCGCCGGCTCCAGCCGCGGCGCCCGTCCCGCCTGGCGCACCATGATCCATCCGCGCGCCGCCGTCACCTCGCGCCCGACCAGCGCCTCGATCACGGCGGCACTGTTATCGTGCGCATAGGGCGCGTCGACAAAGGCGAGATCGAAATGCTCGCCCGCCGCCGCCAGCCCGCCGATCGCGCGCATCACGTCAAGCGTGACGATTCGCGCCGCTCCGGTCAGGCCGAAGGCCGCGAGATTCTTCGCAATCGTCGCCGCCGCCGCACGCGATGAATCCACGAACACCGCCTCGGCCGCCCCTCGCGACAACGCCTCGAGCCCGAGCGAGCCGCTGCCGGCGAACAGATCGAGCACGCGCGTGCCGGTCAGGTCAAAACGCGCCGCGATGCGCGAGAAGATCGAGGCACGCACCCGCGCGGTCGCCGGGCGCGTCTCAAATCCCCGCGGCGCCGCGATGCGCCGGCCGTGGGCATTGCCCGCGATTACCCGCATTGCCGCCTCGCCCGGCACGCCGCGCCATGCGCCCGCATCGTGCGCATCCGCGCGTTCACTCGCGCCGCGACCCTCTGGATACGGCTTTGCCACAATTTCATTGCAATTCACAACTGCCGCGCGATTATTTTCCGCGCGGCTGCGGGACCATAACGCAGTCGCGCGCCGGGCCGCAAGAATCGCGGCGGCGGGTGTCAATCGCGCCGGGACACTGGCGCGCGCGGGAAAATTAAGCTAGCTAAGATACGGTTCTGAATTCCAGCAGAATTGGCCGTTGAAGGTTCCGTTATAGTGTCCGAAAAATTCGCCGCCCCGGCTTCAGGTTTCTCCCCGGCGGCGTTGCAACATGACCGTGTGCCGCGCGCCGATCTTCGGGCGGCCCGCATCGCGTGCCGCCGCCCGTTCGGCGGCCCTCCCGCGTATGGGATGCAACCGGATGGCCGAGCCCGCCGCCTGTGACGATTGAACTCCTGATTGGCGCCATCAAGGCGATCGTGATTGTGGTCCTGGTACTCGGGCTGACCACCATGATGCTGTGGTTCGAGCGCAAGGGCAGCGCCCTCATCCAGGACCGCATCGGCGCCAACCGCGCCGATATTTTCGGGATCGGCAAGCGCTTGGGCCTGCCCAACTTTGGCTTCATCAACACGGTCCTCGCCGATCCCATCAAGATGTTCACCAAGGAAGACTTCGTGCCCGACGGGGCCGATCGCGCGCTCCACGCCTTGGCGCCGTTTCTCGCACTCTTCCCGGTTATCATCACTTTCGCGGTAGCGCCGATGGGCGATATTCTGCGCATCGGCCGCTACAACATCGACTTGCAGCCGGCCAATCTCAATGTCGCCGCGCTTTACGTTCTCGCGACCATCGGCATCGGCGTTTACGGTATCGCGCTCGGCGGATGGGCCTCGAACAATCGCTGGGCGATGCTCGGCGCGATTCGCGCCAGCGCACAGATGATCTCGTACGAAATCGCGATGGGCCTGGCGATTATCGCCGTCGTCGTCACCTACGGGACGCTCGACCTGCAGGCGATGTGCCGGATCCAGGGCGGCGTATGGTTCGGATGGCTGCCGCGCTGGGGTATCCTGCTGCAGCCGGTCTCGTTCGTGATGCTGCTGATTGCCGGGATGGCCGAGTCCAAGCGCGTGCCCTTCGACCTGCCCGAAGGCGAGTCCGAACTGGTCGCCGGCTACTTCACCGAGTATTCGGGCGGCAAGCAGGCGGTCTTCATGATGACCGATTTCGCCGAAGTCCTGCTGGTCGCGGTCCTGATCACGACGTTTTTTTTCGGCGGATGGCAGGTGCCGTGGCTCTATCGCGACGGCTTTCATTTTCCCGGCGGCGCGCATCTGCTGATGCCGAACCTGATTGTCGCCCTGCTGGAGTTCGTTGCGTTCTGGGTCAAGGTCGTCATTTTCAGTTGCTTCCAGATTCTCATTCGCTGGACCCTGCCGCGCCTGCGCTACGACCAGTTGATGCGCCTCGGATGGAAGGGGCTGGTGCCGCTCGGCCTGATCAACCTGGTCGTGACGGCCTTCGTGGTGGTCGTGGCAGGGGGCAAATGACGATGCCGCCTCTGGTCTTCGCCTTTCTCGCCGCGCTCGCGATTATCGCGAGCCTCGGCGTTATCCTGCAGCGCAACCCCGTGCATTGCGTACTCTCCTTCGCCCTCGCCCTGACGGATATCGGCGTGCTCTTCATGGGCCTGGGCGCGGTGACCGTCGGCTTCCTGCAGATCGTGGTCTACGTCGGCGCGATCATGGTGCTCTTCCTGTTCGTCATCTGGTTGCTCAATACCCAGGCCGACGCGCTCAAGCCGCGCGGCAACCTCGGCATAAAGTTCGCTGGCGCGATTGGCGCGGCGGTGCTCGCGGCGGAGCTGTTCGTCACCTTTTCCAGCTATCCGCGGATGCGTGAAATCCGTACCATGCCGCCCGATTTCGGCTCGATCGCAAGCGTCGCGCGGATGCTCTTTTCGGACTACCTGGTGGCCTTTGAAGTCACCTCGCTCCTGCTGCTCGCCTCGATCGTCGGGGCGATCGCGCTGGCCCGCACGACCACCGGAGCGGCTAGCCCGGCGCTCCCCGTGACCGGCGGCGGCGACGCGCCCGCGGGCGCGCCGGGAGCATCAATCGCGTCCGGGGCGCCCGCGCGGGAGAGTGCCTGACCATGACGCCGATCAGCTATTTCATGGCGCTCAGCGCAATTCTGTTTGCGATCGGCGTGGCTGGCGTCATGATCCGCCGCAACGTGATCGTGATGTTCCTGTCGATCGAACTGATGCTCAACGCGGTCAACCTGGCCTTCGTCGCGCTCGGCCGCCGGATGGGCTCGATGGACGGACAGGTCATCGTGTTCTTCGTGATAACGGTGGCGGCGGCCGAGGCCGCGGTCGGTCTCGCGCTGATCGTCGCGGTCTTCCGCAATCGCGAAACCGTCAACGCCGACGAATTGAATCTGCTGCGCTGGTGAACCACCGCTAACCGCTGGCTACCCATGACTCAAGACTTTCCGGCCCTCGGCCTTATCCTGCTGTTTCCCGCGCTCGGCGTGCTGTTCAATCTGTTCGGCGGCCGCGGTGCCGGGCGCGGCGCGGTCAATCTGGTCGGTCCGGGCGTGATCTTCGCGGCCTTTGTGGTCGCGTTGTGGGGCTTCATCAAGTTGCTCGCGATGCCGCCCGGAGCGGCGCTGGTCTGTAGCCTGTGGCCGTGGATCGCGGCGGGTCCGTTCCACGTCGAGTTGGGCCTGCGCCTCGACGCGCTCTCGGCCGTAATGACGCTGGTGGTCACCGGCGTCGGCGCGCTGATCCATCTGTACTCGGCCGGCTACATGGCCGATGACGCCGACTACGCGCGCTACTTCACCTATCTCAACCTGTTCGCGCTCTCGATGCTGGTGCTGGTGCTGGCCGACAACCTGCTCGAGATGTTTATCGGCTGGGAAGGCGTGGGGCTGTGCTCGTACCTGCTGATTGCCTTCTGGTTCGACAATCCGATGTACGCGCGCAATGGTCGCAAGGCCTTTATCGTCAATCGCGTCGGCGATCTCGGCTTCCTGCTGGGCATCTTCACGATCGTCGCGGCGCTCGGCGCGCACGGCGTCTGGACGCTGGATTTCGTCGCGCTCGAGCGCCACGCCGATCTGCTCCAGCCGGTCGCCGTGTGCGCCGCGCTGCTGCTGTTCTTTGGCGCGACCGGCAAGTCGGCGCAGATTCCGCTCTACGTCTGGCTGCCCGACGCGATGGTCGGCCCGACGCCCGTCAGCGCGCTGATCCATGCGGCCACGATGGTCACGGCGGGCGTCTACATGATCGTCCGGATGAATTTTCTCTACACCCAGGCGCCGGTCGCGATGGACGTGGTGGCGACCGTCGGCGCGCTGACCGCGTTCTTCGCCGCGACTATCGCGATCGTCCAGACCGACATCAAGCGCGTGCTCGCCTACTCGACCATCAGCCAGATTGGCTACATGATGCTCGGCGTCGGCGTCGGCGCGTTCGCCGCCGGCATTTTTCATCTGATGACCCATGCGTTCTTCAAGGGGCTGCTCTTTTTGTGCGCCGGCTCGGTGATCCATGCGATGCAGGGCGAGCAGGACATGCGCCAGATGGGCGCGCTGCGCAAAAAGCTCCCGATCACCTACGCCACGATGCTCATGGCGACGCTCGCCATCAGCGCCGTGCCGCCCTTTGCCGGCTACTTCTCCAAGGATTTAATCCTCGAGGGCGCCTATGCGTCGGGCCACGTATGGCTCTGGTTGATCGGCGTGATCACTGCCGGGATTACCAGCTTCTACATGTTCCGGTTGATCTTCATGACCTTCTGGGGCGAGTCGCGAGTCACACCCGACAAGCTGCATCATCTACACGAGTCGCCCGCGGTGATGACGATTCCGCTCGTCGTGCTGGCGATTTTTTCGCTGATCGGCGGTTGGGTCGGGTTGCCCGACTGGTTGCTGTGGGGCGACGCCTTCAAGCGCTTCCTCGCGCCGATCGTGAGCCGTCCGGTGGTCGGCTCCTTCGTGATGGCGGCGGCGCATCCCGCGGCGGCGCGGCTCTCGCTCAGCATCATCCTGAGCATTGTTGCGCTGGCCGCCGGACTCATCGGCATCTTCCTGGCCTGGATGCTCTACCTGCGCTATCCCGGCGCGCCGGCCCGCATCGCCGCGCGTGCGTCGGCAATCTACGAAGTGCTGGCCGAAAAATATTATGTTGACCAGATCTACGACCTTCTCATCTCGCGCCCGCTGTTCTGGATCTCGGGCCCCGTGCTCAGCGACGGTCTCGACCGCGACGTGATCGACGGTTTCGTCAATGGCGCCGGCGCGGCGGTCGAAGAGGGCGGCGCGACCGCGCGCAAGGCCGCCACCGGCAACGTGCGCGACTATGCCTTCGTCTACCTGGCCGGCGCGCTCGCGGTGGCCGGCTTTTACGTTTATATGGTGGTCCGCTGATGGGCGGCTGGTGTCTCACGGGACTGATTTTCGTGCCGACGCTCGGCGCCTTTGGCGTGCTCGCGCTGAGCGACGAGGTAGCGGTCTGGCGCTCGGCGTTTATCTATTCGCTAATTCCGCTGGCCATTAGCCTCTACGTCTTTGCGGCCTTCGACCCGCATCAGGCCGGCTACCAGTTCGTCGAGCAGTACGCGTGGATCCCGCAATTCGGCATCTCGTATCATGTCGGCGTCGACGGCATCAGCCTGTTCCTGGTGATCCTGACCACGCTCCTGATTTCGCTGTCACTGCTCTACTCGGGCGGCGGCGATATCACCAAGCGGCCGCGCGAATTCTGCTTCATGATGCTGATGCTCGAGACCGGCCTGCTGGGTGCGCTGCTCGCGGTCGATCTGTTTCTCTTCTATGTATTTTGGGAAGTGATGCTGGTGCCGATGTACCTGATGATCGGCATCTGGGGCCACGGCCGCAAAATCTACGCGACCTTCAAGTTCGTCATCTTCACGATGCTCGGCTCGCTGCTGATGCTGGTCGCGATCCTGTACCTGGCCGGCGCCGCGCGCGCCCAGACCGGCCATCTGAGCTTTGACCTGCCGGACCTCTACGGCGTCGCGCTGACCCATGCGCAGGCCTGCTGGCTGTTCGCCGGCTTCGCGATCGCCTTCGCGATCAAGGTGCCGATGTGGCCCGTGCATACCTGGCTGCCCGACGCGCATACCGAGGCGCCCACCGCCGGCTCCGTGATGCTGGCCGGCGTGATGCTCAAGATGGGCACCTATGGCTTTGTGCGTTTCGCGATTCCGCTCTTTCCCGAAATCGCGATCGAAGCCACGCCGATTTTCATGACCCTCGCGGTTATCGGGATCATTTACGGCGCGCTGGTCGCGATGGTCCAGCCCAACCTCAAACGCCTGGTCGCCTACTCCTCGGTGAGCCATCTGGGCTTCGTGATGCTCGGCATCTTCGCGCTCAATACCCAGGGCCTCGACGGCGCTATCTACCAGATGCTCAACCACGGCGTCTCGACCGGCGCGCTGTTCCTGCTGGTCGGGATGCTCTACGTGCGGCGCCATACCTTCGAGATCGCCGAGTTCGGCGGGCTGTGGAAGATCGTGCCGATGTACGCCGCCTTCTTCATGATCGTGATGCTCTCGTCGATCGGGCTGCCCGGCCTCAACGGCTTCGTCGGCGAGTTTCTGATCCTGCTCGGCACCTTTCTCCACGCGCCGATCTTCGCCTGGTTCGCCGTCGCCGGTATCGTGCTCGGTGCGCTTTACATGATGTGGGCGTATGAGCGTGTGATGTGGGGACCGGTGACCAAGGCCGTCAACCAGACGCTCAAGGACTTGAGCCGCCGCGAGATCGCCGTGATGGTCCCGCTGGTCGCCCTGATGATCCTGATGGGGCTCTTTCCGCGCCCGCTGCTGAGCCGCATGGAGCCCTCCGTCAACGCCCTGCTGGTGCGCGTGCAGGCGGCGCAGGCCCGGCTCGACGCCGCGCATGCGCGCCACGATGCAGCTCGCGATGCGGGCCACGCGCGCGCGCTGGCCGCGCTCGGCGCGTCTCTCCCTCCGATGGCCGACCAATGAATCAATTCACCCTGAGCGCGGTACACTTTGCCTGGCTGCCGATCCTGCCGCTGATCGCGATGGCGCTCGGCGCCATGACCGTGATGCTGGTCGGTCCGCAGGTCGATGACGATGACAGCGCGGGCCTCGGCGTAATCGCGCTGCTTACGCTGCTGATCGCTTTCGTCCTCACGCTCTTCACCTTCGGCCAGAACCATCTCGCCTTCGGCGGGGCCCTGGTGGCCGACGATTATGCGGCCTTCTTCGACCTGTTGATCATCATCGCCACCGCCGTGATCGTCGCGATGTCGATCGATTACGTCTCCGACGAGGGACTGGCCGGCGCGGAATACTACGCCCTGATATTGTTTTCCGCGCTCGGCATGATGCTGATGGCGGCGGCCGACGACCTGATCATTATGTTCCTCGGCCTCGAGACCATGTCGCTCGCGATCTACGCGCTGGCCGGCTTCATGCGCCGCGATCCGAAATCCAACGAGGGCGCCCTCAAGTATTTCATCCTGGGCGCTTTTTCGACCGGCTTCCTGCTCTACGGCATCGCGCTGGTCTACGGCGCCACCGGCACCATCAAGCTCGAACCGATCCGCGCCGCGCTCGCCTCGGGCAACGCCTCCAATCCGCTGCTGCTGCTCGGCCTCGGCCTGATGCTGATCGGTTTTGGCTTCAAGGTCGCGGCGGTC
>DATLRA010000118.1:0-39123 GCA_035534935.1 Binataceae bacterium (SeqCode) | reverse complement strand
CCAAAGTATGCAGCGCGCGCGCCACCAACTCCTTGCCGGTGCCCGATTCCCCATGCACCAGCACCGTCGCCTTGTACGGCCCCAACCGCGCAATCGTCTTCAACACCCGCCGCATGTGCGCCGATTGCACCACCATCCCGCTCACGTTTTCACTGCCGCGAGTGAGATCTTCCAGCGCGATCCATTCGTCTTCATGATCGCAACGAACCGGAGTGGAATCGTCGGAAAGCGCGCCCATTGACAGATTGTGCTCTAGATTCATTCGTTCATCTCTTCTCGCACGTAAACATCCAGTGAGCAGAATCTAGTCTCGTAGTGTTGTCGAATCAAGTGATTATTGACGTTCATTTATGCTTTAACAGTGATTCTTTGAGTTTTAGGGGTCACAACATGGTCTATATAGAAATTATTGGACGAAATGTGTTTTGAAATGGATAGAATGGTTAAATCTCGCCATCTATTGCCCATGATAGGTAAGATATGGCAAGTATTGCTTAGAATTGACAATATTAGGCTATACGTACCCCTGAGGCGTCGAATCCACGCCGCCGTTCCATCCATCAAAGATTGATTGCACCGATGGGTCGTGGGCCGGCTCCCGCGGGAACCGATTGGCGGAACCGTAGAGGACGCACGATCGTAACGGCGAAGGCGGCCGGATGCGCAGGTTCGGTCGCGCTTTCCGACGCTTCACGCGCGCGCCGGGTGGCGCTTCAGGCAAATCCGCTCAACAACAAATAGTAAGAATATATAACACTTCGTATGATACGGTGCCATTTCCGCCTTGCGAACCCGGCCGGCGCCGATTTAAGAGCACCGCCAGGCGCATCGTCCACGCGCGATGCGCCTGGCGCAAGGGGCCGCTCAAGCGGCGGCAAGATTCGCCGATGCGGCACCGGCTGGAACCTCCCGTGGCGCACTATCGCGCCGCCGCCCTTCAAGCTGTTTGGTGCAGATGCTGAACGGCGGGTCGAAGCGCAGCCGCCGGCCGCCCTCGAGCACCTCGTAACCGTATTCGCTCGCCTCGCGGATCGAGTGGGCCAGCACTGCGCCTTCGCCCACCATCGCCTGCACGTAAATCCTTCCGCCCTCGAGCGTGCGCGCATAGGGCCATTCGATCGGTTCGCCGATCCGGGCAAATCCTTTGTAGGCACCGCTCAGGTTCCACGGCTTCAGGATCGGATAGACCAGCAGCGCCTGCGCTTCAAGCACTCCCGACAGAATCGCACCCGCGTGGCGCAACAGACGGCCGGCTCCCGCGGCCATCGCCCATAATTCACCGCATTCAAAAACACTCTCGGGCGGCAGATGCGTCAGGTCTGGCTTCGAATAGCTCTGGCTGAACATCCCGAGGTCGTGCATCGCAAACCCGCCCAGCATCAGCTCCGGCGTGGCCGACCGTTCATCAAACAGTCCGTACAGATTGCCAAACGCGAGATGTACTTCGCCGATCACCGAGCGGCGGGTCTCGCTGAATCCGGCTCCGCGCATCATGCGCACCTCGCTCAAGCGACCTGCAAATGCGCGCCGTTCGGCTTCTGTAGTCAGCAGACGTAGCTCCATCGGATACTCCTTCAAAACCAATCGGCCGTCGGTCTCACCATTGCGTACCGCACTCGAACCAGCTGTGCGGAGCCCCGACGGGAGTTCCGCACGTCGCCATCAGTTTCTGCAGATTCGACGGGTCATCAAACACCTTCTACGAAAAACCAGTCACCGAAAACATTTCGCATTCCGCTATCCGTGGCGGAGAGCTATAAGACTTATGCGCACTGAGATGGGCAATGCAGGTGCCTCGAGACGGTCTGTGACTGCCACCGTCGGAGAGTGAATGTTGCAAAATCGGACATCGTTTGTTTACAGGGTCAATCAGGGCGCAAACTTAGTCAAGCTGCGCATTTTTCCGATTTTCCTGCTCCTGAATCCAGGCGATAAAGCTCACCTAATCTGAAAGCAGGCATATACAGAATGCTTATTAACGCCACACGACGACCGGTTGCAAAGGACCGCAAAGTCGATAAAGATGGTACACTGATACGGCTGAGGCGCTCGATTGCGATGACTCGCGCGGTTAATTCAGACGCTCAGGTTGAGAAGCTCATCACGGGTATTCTGTCGATGACCCGTGATGGCGAGGCGGATAAGTTTGCCGCCTGGAAAAAGCCCAGCGACGATATCCGCCGGCTGGTCCGCCATGATTACGTTCGCAGTCTGCGCCGGAACCTGCCCTATCGCGAGATCAAGACCCTGGTCGAAGCGTTCGCGCAGGTGGTCCCGTCCTTCAATCGCGAGCCAATCGGTGAGCTCTCGCCAGAACGTCTGGCCGCCTGGGCATCCGATCTCGGGCTGCACTTCAAGGCGGCGCCGTATGCGGGCGACGACGGCCTCGCATTAAGAGGCTTCTACGTGACGCGCGCGCACGGAATGCTCAAGCGTCCGTTAATATATGTGAATACCGCGCACCATCCGCTGGCGGTTTGCTCGACCTTCTGCCATGAAGTCGGGCATCACATGAGCGCCGAAATGCTGGGCGAGCAGAATGATCTGGTGCATTTTTTCTTCGATGCGGATTACGCTGCACACCTCGAAGATCCGTGCGAGTTGGCAGCTGACGTGATGGTTAGTTTTGCGGCCTATCCGGAACCGATTGCGCGCAAGATATTTGCCGTGCCGTGGCGATGGGGTCTGGTTGCGCAGGCCAAGGATTTGACCGAGGCGGCGTTGGCTGAGGTCGTTGGCCACCTCAAGCGATTTTACGGCTTCAATCTGATGGAACGCATTCCGGCCCCTCAGAAGCTTAACTATCTGTCGGGTATGATCCATTTCGCGAAATTACGTTGGGCACTGCTCGCCGAGTACGACATATGAAAAAGAAGACTTTGGGTTACGTCCTGAAGGGCCAGCGCGAGATTCTCGGGCTTACGCAGAGGGAACTGGCAAGCAAGCTCGACGTCAAGCCGAGCCATGTGGCCTATCTCGAGAAGGATCGCCGGCGGCCCTCGCTGGGGCTCGTCAGCCGCATCGCCGATGTCCTGGGCCTCGAGAAAGAGCCGCTCTTTCTGCTCGCCCATCCGGAGGCGAGTTCCCTGTTGACCGGACGGCGCGACCCGGCCGCACGACGCGATCCCGATCAGGTCTGGCGTGATTTCACGGGGAACAAGGCGCTGCTCGCCCGCCACAGCGTCAAGGCCCGTGAGCTGAAGGTGCTCTCGCAGGTGAATCTGCTCGGCAAGATCACCGCGCCGCGCCATTTCCTGTTCATCCTCAATGCGATACGCCAGGCAGTCGAGGCCGAGGAACAGTAACCCGTCACCACCGTGAGGAGACCGCGCCGTCACGTGCGCACGGACGCCGGGGTCAGGTGGCCGCCCGCGCCGATTGCGATTCGGAAGTCGCGCTCGCTCAACCGCTCAGGCGGATGAATAAAATGAGGTATTTGGCTAACGCCGCGCGCCGAAAGTTTCATCACGCGCGGCGTTAGTGTATTTGAGCAGTGTAGCCTCAGGTCTCGGCAGCGTAGTGGGAGGCGCGAATGACGCGCGATAACGGCTCCCGGCGGTTAGTCAAATTCTGGTCGGCACTGGCCTTTACCATTGGCGTTGCGGCCGGTGCCATCGCGCTCACCTACCTTCAGGCGCAACGCACGCTCTGGTTGATTGGCTTCCTCGGCGCGGTCGCCGGAGCGGTCGCGATCTACGAGCAGTTCGGCGAAACCCGCGCGGGCGGCCGCGGCACCTATAAGCATTGGCAGACCCGCGGACGGACCAATTTTCCGCCGGCCCCACGCAAAGATACCAAGACCAAGCCGCCCACACGCCGCGGCCAGTTGCGCGCGATCAACGGCAAGAAGACCGCCGATCCGCCGTCCTCCGGCGCCTCCTGACCGAACTCGGCACACCGCGCGTGAATTGCCCTCGCACCCGCGCCATCGACGTTCTCAAGCTGTGCATCACGCCGTGCATACTCGCGCCTGATCGCCGGTCTTGACTATCGCGCGCGGGCGGCGCTAAGCGTGGCGCTAATCGGCCGATTGTGCCGAGGCCATTGGGGGGAGGGCGTCATGCTCGATCTGATCATCCGGGGCGGCAAAGTGGTTACGGCGGCGGGGGTTGGCGACTGGACGGTCGGCGTCAAGGGCGAGCAGATCGTCACGGTGGGCGTTGACGATCCCGCACAGACCGCGGGCCGTGTGATCGATGCCCGCGGCAAGATCGTGGTCCCCGGCGGGATCGAGCCGCACGCCCATCTGGCGAGCCTGGTCACGATGCATCCCGAAGGGCGCGAGTTCACCCTGGGGCCGGAGGAAGACACCGTCGGGATGGCCTTCGGCGGCACCACGACGCATCTGGATTTCTGTTTCGTCCATCCGAAAACCGATATTCCGACCGCGCTGGCGGCGCGGCGCGCGCGCTGGCAGGGCCGCTCGCATGTCGATTACAGTTTCCATATCGCGCTGGGTGGCGCATTGCCGCTCAAGATATTCGATCAGATCGGCGACGCCGTCAGCGAGGGCTTTCCGAGCTTCAAGGTCTTTACCAACGAGACCCTGCCGCCGCATCCGGGGCGCCAGCCCTTCAAACTCGACTTCGGCCGGATCGGCCTTGCGATGGAACGCGCGGCGCGTCACGGCGGTCTGATGGTTGTCCACGCCGAGGACGAGGACCTGGTCCAGTTCAATTACGAGCGCTTTCGCGCCGAGGGACGGATGGCCGGCGCCAACCTGCATCTGGTGCATAGCAAGCTCTCGGAGCGCCTGGCCTTCACCCGCACCATCGAACTCGCCGCGGCGACTGGCGCGGCGGTCTATTTTGTCCACACTTCGGCCCGCGAAGGGGTCGAAGCGGTGGTCGAGGCGCGCGGCCACAAACTGCCGGTCTATGCCGAAACCCTGCATCACTATGCCTGCTTCTCGGCTGCGGAATACCAGCGTCCGCGCGGCTTCTGCTACCACACCTACCCGTCGCTCAAACTGCCCGAGGATCAGCGCGCGCTGTGGCAGGGACTGGTCGGCGACGGCGTTTCGACCACCGCCACCGACGAGTATCCGACCTCGCTCGCGACAAAACTTCGTGGCGAGAAAATCGACGACGTGACGGGAGGCAATCTCGGCGCCGAGGCCCGCATGGGCATCATCTTTACCGAGGGCGTGGTCCACCGCGGCATGACGCTCGAGCGCTTCGCCCAGGTCACGTCGACCAATGCGGCGCGCATCCTGGGGCTCTATCCGCGCAAGGGCGTGATCGCGCCGGGCAGCGACGCCGACCTCGTGCTGATCGACCCGGCGATCGATAAAACCCTGACCCGCGGCGACTTCCACGTCAGCGACTACAGCCCGTGGGAAGGCTGGCATGCGCGCGGATGGCCGACGACGACGATCTTGCGCGGCAAGGTAATCGTCGAGGATGGCCGGATGGTCGGACAGTTGGGCGACGGGCACCTGATCGCGCGCAAGATCGATCCGGTGATGCTGCGCCGGCCGGCCTGTTGATTGCGCGACCGGCTATGCCGGGCGCAACGCTGCTACGCTAGTCATTGAAAATCGCCCGGCTTGATCGATCCGATCGTTCATGATTGTGGCACCGCGCACGACGCTGCGCGTCGAATTGCGCGCGGCCGAAGCACCTGCGGGACGCTCTTGCGGGGCAATATTGATTCATTAAGCATAAAATAGATATATTTATGATATTAATATTTCTAATTGCTAAATAAAATATGTTTAGAGATGCGTAACCAATATAAACCTAATGACAAGGATTTATACCTATCATGCGTCGATAGAGACGTATTCAGCTTGTTCATGGAGACGACAAACAAATTAAAATGCCTAAGACCCATGCTTGACTCCCTTCTCCCGCTAGTGCTAATCCATCTGCGTGTTGGTCTGACGCTCATAGTCCGTTTGGGGCCACTTCGGATACGCGCCCCTCGGGGTGGCGTGGAGCGATGGACGGTGCCGCTCGAGAGAGCATCGCCCGGCGGCAGATTAAAGTTCGACTCTCGAGCATTGGTCCGGATCGGCCGTTCGACATCTGGAAGATTTGTAGCCCGGCTTGCTGGTAGTGCGGACGCATTGGCGGAATCGGTGCCGATACGTGGCCATCAGTGGCTCTGGACGAGAGGGAAAGCGTGATGAAAAATAAGATGGCAACGCTCCTTACGACAGTTCTGGCGGTTGCTTTGACAGCCAGCCAGGCGATGAGTGCAACGGTCTGCGGAGTCGCTACGGACGCCCAGGGCAATCCGATCGCCGGGGCGACGGTCACGATTAAAGATTCGTCGGGCGCGGTTATCGGACAGGCGACGACGGGCGCCAATGGAAGCTATTCGGTCGACGGTCTGCCAGACGGCAACATGAATCTTTTTCTGACCTCGGGTACGGGCGGCGGCTCGGGCGTACTCGATCTGACGGGCCGCAGCGAGATGGTGAACTGGCAGACGGGTACGAGCGGCGCGGTCGCCTCGCAGGCCGGTCCGTGCAACGAGCCGGCGGGTGGGTTCACCACGGCGGAATGGGCCTCGGTGGGAGTCCTGGCGCTCGGTGTGGGCGCGGGCGCGGCGGCGATCGCGTGGGCCGAATCGGGTAATCGCAGCGACCATCCGATCAGCCCCTTGTTCTAGTTGATCGCGAGCGTTCGGCGCGGATCCGTGCGGTGCTCCGCGCAGGTCCGCGGAGCTTGAGGGAACCGCCCAGGGGCGGGTCCAAGCGTTTCGGGGAAGTGAGCAAATCGATCGCTCATACGCCCCTTACCTGCGTGAATTTTTCTTACACAGCTTTGCAACCGGAAACAGACGCATCGCCGCTCGCGGATGCGCACGGCGGCACGATCGCGTGCTGGCGGCGGCGGCTGATTGCGTGCGCCGCGGGATTCATCCTTGCGGCCTGCGCGACCGGCGATCCGATGCGCATCAATTCGCCCAGTTTTTCCGACCATCCGGCCGCGACCGCGGACTCCGACACCGATCGCGGGACTCCGGCACCGAGGGGCCAGGGCGCCGCGACCGCGGTTCCGGACGCCGACGACGTGGCGCTCAATGATCTCTGGCAGGAGCGGACTTCGTCGATGTCGTCGAACCGGGACTATCCGATTGGGCCCGGCGACATCCTGACTATCTCGGTTCCGCAGATGGAAGAGTTGCAGGAACGCCGGGTGCGCGTTGCCACCTCCGGCACCATTGAACTCCCGCTGATCGGTTCGGTGCAGGCGGGTGGTCTGACCGAAGACGGGCTGCAAGCCGAGCTCGACAAGAAGCTCAACAACTTCATGTACAACCCGCAAGCCTCGGTGTTCGTCGATGAATACCACAATCGCGAAGTCGCGGTGATTGGTGCGGTCAACCATCCGGGGCTGGTGCTGCTCAACAACGCGAACGAGACTGTGCTCGACGTGCTGACGCAGGCCGGTGGGCTGGCGTCAACGGCGGCCGACGAAATCATCTTGATACCGATCCAGCAGGGAGCGGACCCCAACCTGGCGCAGCGCGTTTCAATGGTGGCGGAAAATGGCGCGGTCGGCGGCGGAGCGGGTGCGACGGCGACCGACGCCGGGCCGGGCGCGATGGCTGACGAGGGTCCCTCGACCGAGCTTCGGCCACGGGCCGCGGGACAGGCTATCAAGGGCGGCAACGCGGCGCTCGGCGAACGGCAAAATCGCGAGAATGCGGAGGAAACGGCGAGCGCGCAACCGGATATCGCGGCCAGTACGCTACGCATGCTGCCGGGCAACGCGCGCCCGCTGACGATCAAGATCAAGAGCACCTCGCTGACCGGCGCGGGCAAATATATCAATCTGCCGATGCGGCCTGGCGACGTAATCGTGGTGCCGGGCGGTGGCAATGCGATGGTGGTCGGGTGGGTACAGTCGCCGGGCTATTTCCAGGTTGGATCGGGACTGACGGTGTTGGGCGCGATCGGCGCCGCGGGTGGTCCGATGTACGCGGCGGACACCAAGGCCATTACACTGATCAGGAGCAACAAGGACGGGTCGAAGGAGACCATTGCGGTTAACCTGGATCGGGTGTCGAAGGGCACCGATCCCGATTTGCCGGTCAAGGCGAACGACGTGATCGACGTTCCGTACTCCGGCTTGCGTATCGGACCATATATCTTCTACCAAGTACTGTCGCGGATGGGAGTAATGGGCCCGGCGATACCATATTGATGGAACCCTCACGTTATTTCATCCGGCGCGGCGGCAACGTCCCGATGGACGCGCCGATTGAGGCCGAAGCCTCGCCTGTCTTTCTTGACGAAGGGCAGCCGCTCATCGACTTGCACGCCTATTGGCGGGTAGTCCGCAAGCATTATCGCCTGATAATCGCGATCACGGCCGCCGTGGTGATGTTGACCATGGTGCGGGTGATGACCGAACGCCCGACGTACTATGCCGAGACCACGATCATGATCCAGCCGGCCGCCGAGGGCGGCGGCTCGGACACGCTCGAGAACCTCATCCAGATCGAGGCCGCGGCCAGTAATTCCGACCTCTACTACAAGACCCAGTGCGAGATTCTCGAGAGCCGGGCGCTGGCGGCGAGCGTGATCAAGACGCTGGGCCTCGAGCGCAACCCGGCCTTCGTCGGCGCGCACGCCAAACCGGGCTTCATCGATCGCCTGTTCAGCCGCATCGCCCGCTCGCTGCATATGACCGGTGGCAAGGCCGGCCCGCGGCTGGTGCTGCCGCCGGGGCTCGATAACACCCAGGGCGTGCCGGCCTACCTGGTACATGCCTATCTCGGGGCGCTCCAGGTGGAACCGGTGCAGGACACCAACCTGATCCGGATCCGCTTCGACTGGTCGGACCCGGTGCTCACCGCCCAGGTCGCCAACGCGCATGTCGCGGCCTACTCCAGCAATCAAATCGAGATGCACGGGCAGGAGAGCAGCGCGGCCGAGAGCTTCCTGCAGGGCAAGCTGGTCGATCTGAAGGATAAGCTCGAGAAATCCGAGGTCGCGCTCAATGACTACCGGCGCAAGAACCGGATCGTGCCGGGGCTGGTCTCGCTCGACGGCAAAGACGCGATCGTGCTCGATCGACTGGCCGACTTGAGCAAGGATCTGACCCAGGCCCAGGTCGCGCGCATCGGTTTGCAGGCGCAGGCCGAGCTGATCAAGCGGCATAACTACAGCGGCCTGGCCGCCGTTATCGACGATCCGGAAATTCAGGACGATCAGAAGGCTCTGGGCGCGCTCTACGCGCAGCAGGCGGCGCTGGCGAGTCAGTTCAAGCCGAGCTATCCGCCGCTGGCCAAGCTCGACGCGCAGATTCGCGAAGTGCAGGGGCAAATTGGCGCGGCCACCAACAAAAAGGTCGGCGCGCTGCAATCGAGCTATGACGAGGCGGTCGAGCGGGAAAAGGAACTCGGGGACGAGATGGAGAAGCAGCGCCAGGAGACTCTGGCGCTAAACGATCTCGGTGCGCAATACGCGATTCTGCAGCGTGACGTCGACACCAACCGCGAGCTCTACAACGCGGTGCTCACGCGGATGAAGGACGTCGAGGTCGCGCGCGATATCCAGTCGACCAACGTCTCGGTGGTCAATCCGGCCGAGGTGCCCGAAGGGCCGAGCGGTCCCAAGAAGATGCTCGCCCTGATGCTCGCGTCGGTGGTCGGCCTGGGCCTGGGCCTGGGCGTCGCCTTCGGTATCGAGTTCCTCGACAACACGCTGAAGAATCCGGAAGAGGCGGAGAATTATCTGCATCTGCCGAATCTCGGCGTGGTGCCGGAGTTCTCCAGCGTCAACGGTAAGACGGCTTACGCGCCGCCGATGCTGCCGGGCGACGCAACGCCGTCGACGGTGCTGCCGCCCGGACGCGAACTGGTCACCACGCATGGTTCCTACTCGCGTGTCGGCGAGGCCTATCGCAACCTGCGCACGGCGCTCCTGCTGTCGCGCGCGGGCGGTCCGCCCAAGGTGATGCTCATCACCAGCGCGCTCAGCCGCGAAGGCAAGACCGTCACCGCCGTCAATATCGCGGTGATGCTCGCGCAGTTGGGCGGCAAGGTCGTGCTGATCGACGCGGACTTGCGCCGCGCCCGCTGCCATCGCGTGCTCGCGGTCGATAATCATCTGGGGCTCACCGAGGTTCTGACCGGTTCGCGCGAGCTCACCGAGATGATCCGGCCGACCGAGATCGAAAACCTGTTCTTCCTGAGCTCGGGATCGGTGCCGCCCAATCCGACCGAGTTGCTGGTCTCGCCCAAGATGGCCGAGACGGTCGCCGAGCTGCGCGATAATTATGAATACGTGGTCATCGATTCGGCACCGGTGCTGCCGGTCAGCGACTCGATGGTGCTCTCGCGGCTGACCGACGGCGTGGTGATCGTGGCCAACGGCTCCGCAACGCCGCGCCAGCAGGTCAAGACCGCGTGCGCGCGGCTGGAGTATGCGCGGGCCAAAATCCTGGGCGTGGTGCTCAACCGCATCAAGCTTCACAGTCCCGACTACCATTCCTACTACCATCAGGAATACTACGCCTTTGAAGGCGACGACCGGCGCGACGATGAAGATGCCGTTTGAGGCGCGCGCCTGCTCGAACAGCTTGCGGGCCTAGGCGGACGGCGGCATGCGGATGTTCCGCGCCCTGACGGGCACGGCTGGAGGCGCCGTGGGCGCGATCGACGCGGCGATCGGCGGCGGCCTGATGCTGCTGCTGGTCTTCACGCCGCTGGCCTTCGGCGCGGTGCATCAGTGGGCCTTTACGCTGATGGAGATCGCGGCCTTCGCCCTGGCCGCTCTGTGGATGATGCGCGTGCGGGCCGAAGGCGCGGCGCCCGCGCGTATGAGTATCGGTCGCGGGGCACTGCGCCGGCTGCTCGTTCCGGCCGCGCTGTTCGCCCTGCTACTCGCGGTTCAACTGGTGCCATTGCCGCCCGGCCTGCTCAAGGTCATCTCACCCGCCACCTACCAGCTTTACGCCGCGAGTCTCTCGGATTGGCCGGCCTCGGCCCCGTTTGCCGCCTGGCGCGCCGCCTGGGAGGCCAGCGCGCACACCGATCGCCGGCAGATGCCGATGATCCTGCCGCCGGTCGGCGCGTTGCCGGCCGCGCGCGCGCAGGCCGCCGCGCCGGCGGCGGTGAGTCATCAGCTACCGCCGGTCGCCTCCGCGCATCCGCTGCCCGCCACCCCCGGATACTTTGCGAGTCTGCGCTGGCGCACGCTCTCGATCGCGCCGACGGTCACCTGGGCTGGGCTGATCGAGGTGCTGGCCTGCGGCGCGATCTTTTTTCTCGTGCTGCTCTATCCGATTGGCTACAGCGGCGCGGAGCGTGAAGCGGAAGCCCGCTTCATCCGCTGGCTGGTGCTCGGGAGCGTGGCGGTGGCGACCTTCGTGGCGCTGATCGGGCTGGCCGAGCGGGCCTGGTGGAACGGGCGGATCCTGTGGTTCTTCGTGCCGCACGACTGGAGCGGCCCGCTGATGACTAACGACCGCGCGAGCGGGCCGTTTATCAACCCTGACCATTTTGCCGACTACCTGGCGATGGCACTGCCGCTGGCCGTGGTTGGCTCGCTTTTTCCGATCATCCCGCGCCAGCGCCAGCGTGCGCCCGATCTGCGTTTGCCGTGTGCGGTGGCCGCGACGATTATCGCCGCCGGCATCCTGCTGAGCCTGTCGCGCGGGGGTTGGCTGGTTGCGGTGGTGAGCGTGACGGTGGCGTTGTGGGCGAGCTTCAAGCAGGCACCGGATCGCGCGCCGCTGGTGCTCCTGCGCTATCGCAAGCGGGCGGTGCCGGTGGCGATCGCGGCGGGAGCGATGTTCGTGATCGCGGTGCTCTGGCTGATCGGGCCGAATGCGCGTGACGCCGCCAGCGCGCGTATCGGCATGACCGTAGCATCGCGCACGATGTTCATCGGCTACAAGCAAAAGGCCTGGCGCGACACGCTTGGGATGTTGCGCGAGTTTCCGCTGTTCGGGGTTGGCCTGGGCTGCTGGCCGGAACTGTTTCCGCATTTTGAGAGTCCGCCGTGGATCGAGTTTTATTATCGCCAGCCCGAGAACGACTATCTCCAGCTACTGGCCGAAACGGGCGTCGCCGGATTCGCGCTGGCCTTGTGGTTCGCCGCGGCGGCGGCGCGCGCCTGGCGCGCCGGCGCGCAGCGGCTGGGCGAGCGCGAATGGCCGATGTTTGCCGCGATCAGCGCCGGCTTGCTCGCGGTTATGATTCAGGAGCTGTTCGAGTTCAGTCTGCACACCCCCGCCAATGCGCTGCTATTTGGGGTAATGCTGGCGCTGGCCCTGCGGATCGCGCTGACCCGCGCCGCAGAGCGGCCGCGGTCCGGCCTGCGGCGAGTCAGCGCGCCGAGCCGCCTGACCAACCTCAAGGCCGCCGCGGGGATGCTGGCGGCGGTCGGGCTGATCGCCGCCGCGATCACCCAAAGCGGTACCGCCTATCCCTATGACCTCGGCGATCCGAGGACCTTTGCCGAGGCGGAACTGGCGATCGCGGCCCATCCGGGCGACGCGCGGGCGCATCTGGCGCTTGCCGCGATGATGCCCGCGGGGGCACCCCCGGCGCTGCGCGACAATCAATTGCGCGCCGCGGTGTGGCTCGACCCCAACGATCCGCTGGCCCGCGACCTCTACGCGCGGAGCCTGTTTTTGGCCGGCCATAAAAATGCCGGCTTGCGGCAGATCATGCTCTCGGTGAGCCATGCGCCCGATCTCGGAAACCACTATTACCTGCAGCCGCTGGCGATTCCGTGGCTTTTGCCCGAAGAGCAGAATGCCATCTCCGAGGGCTTCAGACTGGCGATCGCGGCGCATTATTACGCCGCGGTGAAAGACCTGGCGGATTTTTACGGCGGGCTGGGACGCTTCGCCGACGCCGCGCAACTGTTTGTTGGGGCCGAGCCCAGCGCCGAAGACGACGCCGGGCGTCTCGAGGACGATCGGCTGGCCGGGGTCAACTTCGCGCGGGCCCAGATGTACGGGCGGGCCGAGAGCGAATTTCGTGCGGCAATCGCGATCGATCCGTCCGATCCGCAGCCCTACCGGGATCTGCTCGAAGGCGTGATGGCGCCGCGCGGCGACGTCACGGGCGCGAGCGCGGCCGTGCGCGAGGGGATCAGCAACGGCGCCGACCGGGTGGCGCTCGATACGGCGCTGGCCAACGTGGCCCATCAGGCGGGCGATAACGATACCGCCGAGGCCGCTATGGCGGAAGCCTTCAGGTACGATCCGACGTTCGACTCCGCGATGCACCTGGGCCAGCTCTATGCCGACGAGGGCAAGTACGACCACGCCGCAGTGTCATTCCGGCGCGCGACGCAAATCGACGACCACTCGGCGCCAGCCTTTTTGAGCCTTGGACGTGCCGAAGAGGGGGCCTTCGATTACGCCGCGGCCGAGCACGATTACGCCCGGGCGATGGCGCTCGCGCCGCAAGACGAGGGGCTGCGCGTCAACTACGAGGAGTTTCAAAAGCGCACCGCCCCCGCCACCCGACCGACGCCCGACCCGTGAGCCATTCGGCCGGCCGATCATCAATGGTCCGGATTGGCGCCGGGCCATTGCCGCGAACGGACGGTCGGGCCGCGGCGTGAAGATTCTTTATCTGAATGCGGCGGGCAACCTGGGCGGCGCCGAACGCGCGCTGCTCGACCTGATCGCGAGCCTCCGAACGGCGCGCCCGGATTGGACCTGCGAGCTGATCGCGGGGGCCGAGGGTGGCCTGGTGGCCGAGGCCCGGGCGGTCGGCGCGGCGGCCTCGGCGATCGCGCTGCCGCGCGCGGCGGCGGTGATCGGTGACGCCGCGGCGGGCGGTCCCGCGGGCAGTGTCATCGCGGCCTGGCGCATCGCGGCCGGACTGGCGTTAGCGGCCCCCGCGCTCGCCCGTTACACGCGGGATCTGGCCGGCGCGATCGCGCGATCGTCACCCGACCTGATTCACGCCAACGGTTTCAAGATGCAGGTGCTCGGCGCGCGCGCGGCCGCCGGGCGTACGCCGCTGTTATGGCATGTGCATGACTACCTGCAGGCGCGCCCGCTGATGCCGATGCTGCTGCGCGCGCATGCGCGGCGCTGTGCGGCGGTGATCGCCAATTCCGCCAGTGTCGCGGCCGACGTGCGCGCGGTGCTCGGCGGGCGCTGCAAGGTCTCTACGGTGTATAACGCAATCGATCTCGAGCGCTTTAGTGTGGCCGGGCCGCGCCTGGACCTCGATCGACTCTGCGCTATGCCGCCGCTTGGCACGGGCGGCGTGCGCGTGGGGCTGGTCGCGACGATGGCGCGGTGGAAGGGCCATGCGACGTTTCTGCGGGCGATCGCGAAAGTCGCCGCGTCCGTGCCGCTGCGCGCCTACGTCATCGGTGGTCCGCTCTACGAAACGCCCGGCAGCCAGTACACGATCGCTGAAGTGCGGGCCTGCGCGGCGGCGTGCGGCGTGGCCGATCGGGTGGGCTTCACCGGCTTCGTCGATGATCCGGCGGCGGCGATGCGCGCGCTCGATATCGTGGTCCATGCGAGCACCGCGCCGGAGCCCTTCGGCCTGGTGATCGCGGAGGCGATGGCGTGCGGCCGCGCGGTAATCGCGAGCGCCGGGGGCGGCGCGGCGGAGATCGTCACGGAGGGCGGCGACGCGCTGACCCATCGGCCGGGCGACGCCGACAATCTGGCGGAAAAGATTACTTTATTATCAAACGATGCGGCGATGCGCATGCGCCTCGGCACGGCGGCGGCGGCCGGCGCGGCGCGGCGCTTTACGCGGGAACGCCTGGCTGCCGAGGTCGCGCCGATCTATCTCGAAGCGGCCGGCGCGGCGGCCCGCGCCCGGGCGGCCGGCCGCCGGAGCGCCTGAGCGTCGCGATGCGCCTACTGCATCTGCATAGCGGAAACCTGTTCGGCGGGGTCGAGACGATGCTGCTGACGATCGCCCGCGGAGGGCGCCGCACGGGCCGTTTCGAGCATGAGTTTGCGCTGGCCTTCGACGGACGGCTGGCCGCCGAACTGCGCGCGGCGGGCGCCCCGGTTTATCATCTGGGCGAGGTCCGCGCGCGCAATCCGATGAGTGTGCGGCGCGCGCGGCGCGGTCTCGCGGAACTGCTCGCCGGCCGGCGCTACGACGCGGCGGTCTGCCACATGGCGTGGGCGCAGGCGCTCTTTGGCGCGGGCGCGCGGCGCGCCGGGATCGCCGAAATTTTCTGGATGCACGACGCGGCGGCGGGGCGTCATTGGGTGGAACGCTGGGCGGCGCTCAGTCCGCCCGACTTGGCGATTTGCAACAGCCGCTATACCGCGGAGACCCTCGGCCAAATCTTTCCGCGGACGCCGTCGCAAGTGTTGCATTATCCGGTCGCACCGGCGCCGGCGCGATTAAGCGCGGCGGCGCGGACGGCGATGCGCGCGGAGCTTAAGACCGCGCCCGACGCGATCGTGATTATCCAGACCAGCCGGATGGAGTCATGGAAGGGCCATCGGATGCATCTGGAAGCGCTCGCGCGGCTCGCCGACCTGCCCGGATGGGTCTGCTGGCAGGCTGGTGGCGCGCAACGGCCGCGGGAGCGGCAGTACCTGACATCGCTCGAGCGGATGGCGCGTGAGCTGGGCATCAGCGATCGGGTAAAGTTTCTCGGCCAGCGCGACGACGTGGCGCGGCTGCTCGGTGCCGCGGATATCCATTGCCAGCCCAACGCGGGAGCGGAACCGTTCGGGATTGTATTTATCGAGGCGCTCGGCGCCGGGCTTCCGGTGGTCTCGGTCGCGCTGGGCGGCGCGCTGGAAATAATCGACGAGAGCTGTGGAATACTGGTTGCGCCCGGCGCAACGGCCGCGCTGGCCACGGCTCTGCGGCGATTGATCCTGGATGGCGCCGAACGCGCGCGACTCGGTGCCGCGGGGCCCGCGCGGGCGGCGCAATTGTGCGACACGGCGACCCAGATGGCGCGGCTCGAGGCGACGATCGTCGGGCTCACCGGCGGCGCCGAGCAAGCCGATCGGGTAGGCGAGGCGCGAGTATGATCGAACCGACGGGTGCGAGTTTGCAGGCCGTGCTGGAGCTGGATACGGGGCCGGACGCGAGCGTGGCGCCATGATTGCGTTAGCGCTCTGCGTATTTTCGTTGGTCGTCTGCTTCATCGCGGGACGGCGATCGGTCACGGCGGGCTTTATCGCGACGATGGTGGTGGGCTACGCCTACGGCATCGTGCGCGCCAATGTGCCGGCGACCTTTTCGCATTTCATCTTCGATGCCGCGTGCATGGGCTTCTATCTCGCGCTGGTGACCCGGCGCTACACGTCGGTCGAGCGGTACAAGATCCGCGCAGTGATGCCGTGGCTGGCGGTGCTGATCGTATGGCCGACGCTGCTCCTGCTGGTGCCGCTACAGTCCCCGCTGATCCAGTTGGTCGGATGGCGCGCGCAAATCTATTTTTTGCCGTTCATCCTGGTGGGCGCGATGCTGGACGGGATTCAGTACCGCAAGATCGCGATCGGCTTCGCGGTTCTGAACTTCATCGAGATCGCCTTCGCGGTAGCGGAAGTGAAATTGGGGGTGCCGAGGTTTTACCCGTTCAACGAGGTCACCCAGATCATTTACAAAAGTACCGACGTGACCATCGGCAACACTTCCACCTTTCGCATCCCGGGGACCTTCGTACAGGCGGCGGTCATGGGCGCGATGATGGTGTCGACGATCCCGGTGCTGCTCGGCGCGCTGGTGCAGCAATGGCGATCGAGCTGGCGGCGCAACCTGCTGCTGGCGGCGATCGGCGCGTCGGCGATTTGCGTATTTCTGTCGGCGTCGCGCAGCCATGCGGTGTTTTTGTTCGTGCTGGTGCTAGCGGCGATGGTCTCCGGGCGGATTAGCAATCTGCCGTGGTACGGATGGCTTTTGATGGTCACCGGCGTGGTGCTGTTGGTCTCGAGCTCGCAGCGGATGCAGCGCTTCATTCAACTCGACGACACCACGTACGTCAAAACCCGCCTCTCGTCCAGCATCAACGAGAGCTTCATCGACCTGGCCGAGGAGTATCCGCTGGGCAACGGATTAGGCGGCGGTGGCACCAGTTTGCCGTACTTCCTGGCCGCCGAGCTGCGCAATCCGGTCGCGATCGAGAACGAGTACGGGCGTATCATGCTCGAGCAGGGCTTGCCCGGGCTGGCGATCTGGCTGGCCTTTATCGTGTGGACGCTGTCCCGTCCGCTGCCGCCTAAAGGGGATCCGTGGTATTTGGGCAAGTGGCTCGCGCGGATCGCTGTCGCCTTCTCGTTTCTTGCGGCGCAGACCGGCTCTGGCCTGATGACCTCGATACCGGGCGCACCGCTGCTCCTGATGTTTATGGGCTGGGTCGCCGCGCCGGCGCTGATTCCGGCGGCCAAGCCCGCCGCCCTGCGCCCGGTAGAGAAGAGCAAACCCGCGTCCTCCGCGATGCGCACGGCGTGACGCCGTCGAACGCGCCGGACACCCGTCCCGAGCCGTGGGTGCTGGTCTGCGGCGGATTCCATCGCGAGGGCGGGATGGACCGTGCCAACGCCGAGCTGGCGGCCTGTCTGGCCGACGGCGGCCATCCGGTGCATCTGGTGGGCTATCGCGTCGAGGCTGAGCTTGCGGCGCATCCCGGCGTCCAGGTGCATCGCGCGGCCAAGGCCGCCGGTTCATTTTTTCTCGCGCAGCGCGCGCTGGATCGGATGGGCCGCGCGGTGGCCGCCGCGGTCTGCGCGGCCACGCCGGGCGCGCGGGTTCTGGTCAACGGCGTCAACTGCGACTGGCCCGATATCAATTGGGTGCATTACGTCCATCGCGCGGCATCGGCGCTGCCGGCCGGCGCGCCGCGATGGTTTCGGCTCAAGCATGGCATCGAAGATCACTTTAACGCCCGCCGCGAGGGCCGGCTGATTCAGCGCGCGCGTATCGTGCTGGCAAATTCCAATCGCACGCGGCACGACCTGATCGAGCGCGCGGGAGTGGCGCCGGATCGGGTGCGCACGGTGTACCTGGGATGCGAAGCGGTCCGCGCCGCGACGCCGGCGCGGCGGGCGGCCGCGCGCGCGTGGCTCGACCTTCCCGGCGACCGGCCGGTGGTCGCGTTTGTCGGCGCGCTCGGGCACGATCGGCGTAAGGGTTTCGATACTTTGTGGCGGGCCTGGCGTGCGCTCTGCGGCGAACCTTCATGGGACGGCATCCTGGTGGTCGCCGGCGGCGGGCGCGGCCTGGCGGCCTGGCGCGGCGAGGTCACGCGCGCCGGACTCGAGCAACGCGTGCGGATGATTGGATTCACCTTGCGGGTCGACGACCTGCTGGCGGCGGCCGACCTGCTGGTCAGTCCCGTGCGATACGAATCGTACGGGCTAAACGTACACGAGGCGCTGTGCCGCGGGGTACCGGCCATCGTCAGCGCCGCGGCGGGCATCGCCGAGCGCTATCCGCCGGAACTGGGCGAACTGCTCTTGCCCGATCCGGACGACGCGCGGGATTTGGCGGCGCGGATCAAGCGTTGGCGTGGCGAGATCGCCGCAACCCGCGAACGGGTCGCCCCGCTGGCGGCGCGGCTCAGCGCCTGGAGCTGGCGCGCGATGGCGATGCGGATCGTCGCCGAAGTGCATGGTGCGCCAGATGCCGCCGGTACGATTGGCGCGGGCGGCGCGATTAGCTTTGACGAGAGCGCGCGATGACGGGTTGGGCGCAAGTTCGGAGGATTGGTTGAAGTCTGGCGACAACGCATTGTTAGCCGCGGACGCGGATGGCGCGACGGCGCCGGCCCGCGCGCCCGGCGCCGCGCCGATCGGGCAGCCGCGCCAGCCCGTGCTCATTATCGAGAGCGCGGGGCGCTGGAGTGGACTCGACCTGGGCGGCCTGTGGGCGCATCGCGATTTGCTCTATTTTCTGATCTGGCGCGACGTCAAAGTGCGCTACAAGCAGACCGCGCTCGGCGTTGCGTGGGCGGTTCTGCAACCGTTGCTGACGATGCTCATCTTCACCGCGATTTTCGGCCGGCTGGCGGGCGTGCCGTCGGACGGCGAGCCGTATTCGATATTCGTTTACGCCGGCCTGCTGCCGTGGAACTTTTTCAACCAGGCCGTGACCACCAGCAGCAACAGCCTGGTCGGCAATGCGGCGTTGATCACCAAGGTCTATTTCCCGCGCCTGGTGATTCCGGGCGCGGCGGTCGGCGCGGGACTGGTCGACTTCGCGATCGCCGCCGTGATCATGTTCGCGATGATGTTCTACTACGGGGTCGCGCCGGGCGCCGGAATGCTCATGCTGGTGCCGTTGATGGCGCTGACGACGCTGTTTGCGGCGGGGGTCGGGATGTGGATGTCGGCGCTCAACGTGAAGTATCGCGACGTGCGCTACGCATTGCCGTTCCTGCTGCAAATCTGGATGTACGTGACGCCGATCATCTATCCGGTCAGCTTTATTCCCGCGCGCTGGCGCTGGGTGCTCGAGCTCAATCCGCTATGCGGAATAATTCAGGCCTTTCGGGCGGCGGTCTTTGGCCACGCCTTTGACTGGCGCGGCCTGGCGCTTTCGGCGCTGATCACGATGGTGGTGCTGGTGTATGCGGCGCTGGACTTCCGTCGCATGGAACGCGAATTCGCGGATATTATTTGAAGGCGACGGGGCCGCGGCGGCGCGCGTGATGGATCCGATAATCAAAGTCGAAAAGCTGGGCAAACGCTACGCGATCGGCCGGCGCGAACCGTACCGCACGATGCGCGACTCGCTTACCGGCGCGGTCACGGGACCGCTGCGCAAGCTGCGCGCGCGGCTGAGCCGCAACGGCGGCGGCGCGCCGGCGGCCGCTGCCAGCCATATCTGGGCGCTCGAGGACGTGAGCTTCGAGGTGGCACCGGGCGAAGTGCTCGGGGTGATCGGGCGCAACGGCGCCGGCAAGTCGACGCTGCTCAAGGTCCTCTCGCGCATCACCGAGCCGACCACCGGCCGCGTCGAGCTCTACGGCCGGGTGGCCAGCCTGCTCGAGATCGGCACCGGGTTCCATCAGGAGCTGACCGGGCGCGAGAACGTATATCTGAGCGGCGCGATCATGGGCATGCGGCGCGGCGAGATCGCCTGCAAGTTCGACGAAATCATCGCGTTTGCCGAAATTGAAGACTTCGTCGATACGCCCGTGAAGCGCTATTCGAGCGGGATGTACGTGCGGCTGGCGTTTGCCGTCGCGGCGCATCTGGAGCCCGAAATCCTGCTGGTCGACGAAGTGCTGGCGGTCGGCGACATCGCGTTTCAGAAAAAATGCCTGGGCAAGATGGGCGAGGTTGCGCGTTTCGGCCGCACGGTGCTGTTCGTCAGCCATAACATGGCGGCGATCGAATCGCTGTGCACGCGCTGTCTGCGGCTGAGCGGCGGGCGCCTGGCGGCGGCGGGCGATCCGCTGGCCGTAATGTCGGGTTACGTTGCCGAAGGCGCCGCGCCGGGTGACGGATCGGCCGCGCTACAGAGGCATCCGGGACGCCGGCCGGGCGACACGCCGGCGATGACCCGGATCGAGTTGCGCGACGGCTCGGGCACGCAGACCGGCGCGATCCGGATCGGCGATGCGATGGAAATCCGGGTGGCGTATCGCACCCCGCGGCCGGTCCGGCCAGTGCTCGGTTCGGTGATCAAGACCAGCTACGGCGCGGCGGTGTTTTGCGTCAGCGATCGCTTTTGCGGGCAGCTCGCCGAATGTGCGCCGCGCGCCGAGGCGATCGTCGTCTGCCGGGTCGAACGGCTGATGCTAATCCCGGGCAACTATTCGATCGATCTGTGGCTAGGCGAGACCGGCGCCGATTTGGATGTAATCTACGACGCGGTCACTTTCGAGGTGGTGCCGGCGGACTTGACCGGCACGGGTCGTCTCCCGCCATCAACCTTCGGCGCGATCTTCTGCGAAGCCCGATGGAGTATTTACGACGCATGAGCGAACCTCCGCATTGCCCAATCCGAGTTTCGACAATAATTCCGGTCTATAACGGCGCGGCGACGATCGCCGCAGCGATCGACAGCGCGCTGGCCCAGGATTTCGCGGGTCAGGAGATTATCGTCGTCAACGACGGCTCGACCGACAATACTGCCGAAGTGCTGGCTGCGTATGGGGAACGGATTCGCGTGATCCATCAGCCAAACCGGGGCCTTTCGAAGGCGCACAACGCTGGAATCGCGATCGCACTGGGCAAATATATCGCCTTTCTCGATGCCGACGATTACTGGCTCGCTGGCCGGGTCTCGGAGATGGTGCGGGTGCTGGACAGTGATCCCTCGGTCGGGCTCGTCTTTAGCGATTATCTCATAAAAGACCCGGACACTGGCGAGATGATGGAGCCGGCGACCTTCGACGGGCCCCCCACTCTGGAGCAGATGCTGACGCAGTGGAACACTGCCGCTGTCCCCACCGCCACCACCATTCGTCGTTCGATCCTCGATCAGGTCGGCGGATTCGACGAGCGGATAAACTGGGGGGACGATATTTATTTGTGGCTACGTGCCCGTGAGGTCTCGAAGTTTGCCCATATCGCGACGCCGTTGGCGGTGTACCACAAGACCAGGGAACCGAAACGGCGCTATACGAGCAATCAACGCAGGACTTTCGAGCGAGTCTTGATTGAGCGATACGGGCGGTCGGCGCGTCCGCTGGTGTCCTTGTTGCGGGACGTCTGCGCCTCATTCCTTACGCGGTTGATGCTCAATCAGATTGATCAGCGGGAACCGCTCCAGGCCGCCAAAACCTTGGTCGAAGTGTTGCAGCTTCGACCTTCATATTTGCTCCGCCATGCGCGGGTTTCGCGACGCAATCTCCGGCGCGTTCTGGCGTTCACAAATATCATCCGGACACCCTTAGCATCCGCGCCGTCCGATCGGCCGTCGGAATAATCTTTCCATGCATCATTTACCTATTGCGAGATGGTGCGAAGGTGCCCGGCGAGAAGCGGGCTGCGGTTCAAGCGGATTGCGCCCGATTCGCGGTTCGAAATTCCCTCGCTGCAATGGCGTCCGCTGTATCACAAAGCCTGGAATCCGGGCGCAAGCGGATCGACAGTGCGCTGAATCTCGACATCAGTACCGGCCACGGCATCTGGTTGAGGTCGTAACCACGTCCGCGCCGACCTCGTGCGCGGCGGCCGGCCGATCGGGCCGGCGACGGCGACGACCTCGATGAGTGACCCTTCAGGTTGCGAGAGGAATGACTTTGACGCGGTGATCGCCATGAACCTCCTGATCAACCTGGCGCTAAGGCCGAACAAATTTTTTGCGCGATCAGCGGTGCGCTACGAGGGCGACGAGGATATCCTGCGGATCGAGTGCTACCGGCGCCGGCTCGAGGGCCTGCGCCGGCGCCCGCGGCGCTACACGCGAAATATGCGCGCCATCGCATGCGCTCAATGGCGCAACACAGGCCCTGGCGCGGCGCAATCGGCGGGGCTGGACGCAGCGCCGGCGGACGTGGTCGGCTGAAGCGGCGCCGTGCGGGTGGTCCACATCGTGCCGGCGACCTTCGGTGACGGGGGAATTTACGGCGGCGGCGAACGCTACGCGTTCGAGTTGGCGCGGTATATGGCGCGCACCGTCGACACGCGTCTGATCGCGTTCGGCGACCGCGATCGCCGCGAGCGGATCGACGGACTCGAGCTCCGCGTCATCGGCCATCCGTGGTACGTGCGCGGCCAGCGCGGCAATCCGTTTGCCTTCGCGATGATGCGTGAATTGCGCGGCGCCGACATCGTCCATTGCCATCAGCAGCATGTGGTCGCCAGCAGCGTCGCGGCAATCGCCTCGCGCCTGACGCGGCGGCGGGTCTTCGTGACCGATCTTGGCGGTGGCGGATGGGACGTGTCGGCTTACATTTCGACCGATCGATGGTACGACGGGCACCTGCATTTGAGCGAGTATAGCCGCCGCCTGAGCGGCCATGAGGGCATGCGCAATGCCCACGTGATCCTGGGCGGCGTGGATTGCGAAAAATTTTCGCCGGGCGACGGCGGCGCGCGGCGCGCCGGCGTGCTCTACGCCGGACGCATCCTGCCGCACAAGGGCATCAACGACCTGGTCGACGCGATCGCCCCGGAGCTCGAGTTGCGCATCGTCGGGCGGGTCGCCGACGAACGCTTCCTGGCCGATCTGCGCCGGCGCGCGGCCGGCAAGCGCGTGAGCTTCGAGCATGAAGCCGACGATGCGGCGCTGGTCGAGGCCTATCGCGGTGCGCTGTGCGTTGTGCTGCCGAGCGTCTATCGCACGATGTATGGCGAAGAGACCCGCGTGCCCGAGCTGCTCGGGCAGACTCTGCTCGAGGGCATGGCGTGCGGCGCGCCGGCCATCTGCACGCGGGTCGCGAGCTTGCCCGAGATCGTCGCGGACGGCGTTACGGGATTTATCGTGCCGCCCAACGATCCGCCGGCGCTCGCGGATCGAATCGGATGGCTCGCCGCGCATCCGGAGGAAGCCGCCGCGATGGGTGCGGCGGCGCGCCGGCGCGTGCTCGAGAAATTCACCTGGCCGTTGGTCGTGCGCCGCTGCCTCGAAATTTACGCGGGCGAGGGGCACGGCTGAGCGATGGCGATCGGGCAGGATCGCATCGGAGTCTCCGGTCCTAAACGCTGGCGGATAATCACCGGCGAATATCCGCCGCAGCCCGGCGGCGTCAGCGATTACACCCGGCTGGTCGCGTGCGGACTGGCGGCGGCCGGCGACGATGTAGAGATTTTTGCGCCACAATGTAGCGATCACGAGGCGGGCGATCCCGGTGTGACGATCCATCGCCTGCCCGGTCATTTTGGGCCGCGCGCGATCGCGGCACTGGCCCGCGCGCTCAGGCGCGGCGACCAAGCGCGCCTGCTGGTGCAGTACGTACCGCACGCCTTTGGCCTGCGCGCGATGAATCTGCCGTTCTGCGCGTGGCTCTATGCGCATGCGCGCCGCATCGGCGGCGCCGACGTGATGTTTCATGAGGTGAACTTTCCGTTCCGCCCCGGCCATCCGGCGCGCTATCGAATTCTGGCGGCGGCGACCTCGGCGATGGCGATGATGGTGGCGCGTGCGGCGCGGCGCACGTTCGTCGCGACGCCCTCATGGGAGCCGCGCCTGCGCCGCTATCTCGGACCGTCGACGCCGATTAGCTGGCTGCCGGTGCCGAGCAATATCGCGCCAATCGGCGACCGCGACCGCGTGATCGCTGCGCGCCGCCGCTACGCGCCCAATGGCGAATTGGTCATCGGCCACTTCGGCACGTATCCGGCCAATGTGGCGGCGATGCTCACGACCCTGCTACCGCCGATCCTCGCGGCGCGCGGCGACTCGACGATGCTGCTGATGGGAACCAACAGTGAAAGCTGGCGCGGCGCCCTGATCCGCGAATATCCCGGTCTCGCTCCGCGCGTCGTGGCGACCGGAACGCTCGCCGCCGACGAGCTTTCGCTCGCGCTCTCGTCCTGCGATGTGATGGCGCAACCGTTTCCCGACGGCATCACCACGCGGCGGGGCAGCATCATGGCGGCGCTCGCCCACGGCTCAGCGATCGTGGCGACGGCGGGCGAATTGACCGAGCCGCTGTGGGCCGAGAGCGGAGCGATCGCGCTGGCGGCGGTGGGCGACCATCAGGCTTTCGTGACGGCGGTGATCGATCTGATGGGTGACGACGCGCGCCGGCTGCGCCACGCCTGCGCGGCGCATGCGCTCTATGCGGAGCGCTTCGCCTTGCGCCACACGATCGAGGCGTTGCGCGCCGGTTGATGCGGATCGCGATTGTCACTGCCAATATGCGCGTCGCGGGCGGCGTCGAGCGCTATCTCGACGCGGTCATCCCGGCGCTGGCTGGCGCGGGCCATGCGCTTGCGATCCTCGCGGAGCGCGAGGGGCCGCGCGATCGTCCGCGGATTGCGGCGCCGGCCGCGGTTGAAGCGTGGTCCGTCGCCGACCACGGAGCGGGGCGCGCGCTCGAGGCGCTCGCGGCGTGGCGTCCCGAACTCATCTACGCGCACGGCCTCGAGGACGCGGCAGTTGAAGCGCGAGCGATGGCGACGGCGCCGGCGGTGGCATTTGCTCACGACTATCGCGCGACCTGTATCAGTGGCGCCAAGAGTTTCGCGCGGCCGGGGCCCGCGCCGTGCATGCGCGTCTTCGGTGCGGGATGCCTGGTGGAGTTTTATCCGCGCCGGTGCGGCGGGCTCAATCCGTACACCATGATCCGCGATTACCGCGCGCACGCGGCGCGCCTTGAGCTCCGGCGCCGGTTTCGGATGGTGCTGACCGCGTCGCAGTATATGCGCCGCGAATATCTGCGCCACGGTTTTGCGTCCGCGATGGTGCGCTGCGTGGGCCTGCCGATCGCCGATGGTCCGCGCGCCATCGGTGCGTCGCGCGGCGCGGGTAACGCGATCGATTCCGGCGGGCCGGCGCGGCTGCTATTCGCCGGGCGGATGGAGCCTGCCAAGGGCGGTCCGCTGATGTTCGATGCGATGCCGCTTGCCGCCACCGCGCTCGGTCGTCCGCTGACGCTGACCTGCGCAGGCGACGGCCGCGAACGCGCGCAGTGGCAAAGCCATGCGGCCGGGGTGACGCGAGCGCATCCGCAGGTGCAAATCGAATTTACTGGATGGATCGGCGATGGCGCGCTGGCGTCCCTGATCGACGCCGCCGATCTGCTGATCGTGCCGAGCGTATGGCCCGAGCCGTTTGGCCTGATTGGCGCGGAGGCCGCGCTGCGCGGCTTGCCGGCCGCCGCGTTTGCGGTCGGTGGAATTCCGGAATGGCTCGCCAACGGCGTAAACGGATGGCTGGCGCCGGGCGATGAGCCGACGGCGGCGGGCCTCGCCGTGGCGATCGCCAAATGCCTGCGGGACCCGCGCGAACATGCGCGGCTGCGCCGCGGTGCGATCGCCGAGGCGCGGCGTTTCGCGCCCGCGCTGCATCTCGCGGCGCTTACGGCGGTGTTCGACGAAGTGGCCGGGGCGGATTCGCGGACATGAGGAAACGGCCGCTGCGCCTGCTCTCGGTCGGCCATTCGTATTGCGTGGGGCTCAACCGGCGCCTGGCGCATGAAGTGGCGCGCGCGGGCGGCACCGCGTGGGAGGTCACGGCGGTGGCGCCGGCGCATTTTCCGGGCGACCTGCGGCCGATCGCGTGCGAGCGCTTTGACGGCGAACTCAGCCGGCTCGAAGCGGTTCCGGCGTATCTGACCAGCCAGGTTCATCTGTTCGTGTACGGGCGCCGCTTGCGCGAACTGGCGCGCGCGGAATGCGACCTGATCCATTGCTGGGAAGAGCCCTACATCATGGCCGGCGGCCAGGTCGCGTGGTGGACGCCGCGCCGCGTGCCGCTGGTCTTCTGGACGATGCAGAATCTAGCCAAGCGCTATCCGCCGCCGTTCGCGCAGATCGAAAAGTATACTTTCCGCCGCTGCGCCGGGTGGATGGGCAGCGGGCGCCTGGTGGTCGACGCGATGCAGGCGCGCGGGCATGGCGGCAAGCCGCATTGCGTGATGCCGATCGGCGTCGACGCCGAACAGTTTCGTCCCGACCCCGCCGCGCGTGACGCGATGCGCGTGCGGCTGGGATGGACTGCGAACGGTGCGCCGGTGGTCGGCTTCGTCGGCCGCTTTATCGAGGGCAAGGGCCTTGGGCTGCTGATGCGCGCGCTCGACCGGATCGACCTGCCGTGGCGCGCGTTGTTCGTCGGCGGCGGTCCGCTCGAAACAGTATTGCGCACGTGGGCCGAGCGCTACGGCGAGCGCGTGCGAATCGTCACCAGCGTGACCCACGACCAAGTCCCGGCGTACCTCAACGCGATCGATTTGTTATGCGCGCCGAGCCAGACCACGGCGCATTGGCGCGAGCAGTTCGGCCGCATGGTGGTCGAGGCTTTTGCCTGCGGCGTGCCGGTGGTGACCAGCGACAGCGGCGAATTGCCCTACGTGGTCGGCGACGCGGCGATGGTCGTCGGTGAGCGCGACGAGGACGGCTGGGTCGCGGCGATACGCGGGCTGATCGACGACGCCGCGCTGCGCCGCGAATGGGCCGGGCGGGGCCGCGAGCATGCGATTGCGAATTACGCGTGGCCGGTGGTCGCGCGCCGCCATCTGGATTTTTTCACCGAACTGATCGAGCGCGGCGCGCCGCGCAATTGATTCGGGCGCAAGCGTACGGTTGCCAGCGGATGCTCAATCTGTCGGTCGCAAAGCCGGGATAGGTCGCGAACCTGCACAGCGGCGGCGCGGTGCGCGTCGGTATCACAAAAACGGGCGGGAAGATTTGGCACAGACGAAACTGCGCGTCGCGGTAATTGCGGACCTGGTCGAAGAGGGTTGGCCGAGTATGGATCTGGTTGCCGAGATGCTTTGCGATCGATTGACCGTCGAGCATCGCGAGGAACTGGCGGCGACCATGGTGCGTCCGCGGATGGTCCGGCGCTTCACGCGGTTCGCACCCCGGCGTGGCGGCCGGGCGGCGATCAAGCTGCGCTTCAACGCCGACCGCCTGCTCAATCGTTTCGTCGATTACCCGCGCTATTTGCGCATGACGCGCGCGCGCTTCGACGTCTTTCACGTGACCGATCACAGCTACGCTCATCTGGTGCGTGACGCGGTGGCGTCGCGCACGGTGGTGACCTGCCACGATCTCGAGGCGTTTCATTCGTTGCTCGAACCGGCGATCGCGCCGCGGGCGAAGCCGTTTCGCCTGATGACGGGGCGGATTCTCGAAGGCTTCAAGGCGGCGGCGGCGATCGGATGCGACAGCGGGGTGACCCGCGGCGAGGTTTTACGTTATCGCCTGGCGGCGCCCGCGCGGGTGGCGATGATTCCCAACGGCGTGAGCGCGATCTTCTCGCCCGCGCCCGACGCCCCGGCCGATCGCGCGGCGGCGGAATTGATCGGGTCGGCGCGCGCCGGCGCAATCGAAATCCTGCATGTGGGCAGCACGATCGCGCGCAAGCGAATCGACGTTCTGATCCGCGTATTTGCGGCAATCCGGGAACATCGGCCGGCGGCGCGGCTGGTGCGGGTCGGCGGACCGTTCACCCCGGCGCAAGACGATCTGATTCGCCATTTGGGGGTCGAGGACACGATTGCGGTGATGCCGTTTGTCGATCGTGCAACGCTCGCGGCGATTTACCGGCGTGCGGCGATCGTGATGGTGACCTCCGAGCTCGAGGGCTTCGGCCTGCCGGTGATTGAAGCGCTGGCCTGCGGCGCTCCGGTGCTCGCGAGCGATCTCGCCGTGCTGCGCGAAGTCGGCGGCGACGCGGCACGCTATGCGCCGGTCGCCGATGTGCCGAGGTGGACTGCCGCGGCGCTCGAAATCTTGCGCACGCGGGCGGCCGCCCCGGCCGGCGTGACCGCACGGATGGGCGCGGCGGTGGCGCAGGCGGCGCGATTTTCATGGAGCGAATACGCCCGCCGCTACGTCGCAATCTATCGGGATCTGGGTCGTTGAAGCGGCGCGAAGTTGTGCGATTTATCGTGCGCGCGCGGCCGGGTTTGCGATCGGCCGCGTGCGGCCGGCCGGAAGCCCCCGGAGCTGATCGGGATGCGGAAACTCAAGTCAGTGGAGGAGTTGCAATGAAAGTCACGAACGCGGGAGAGGGCGGCGCGCCGGCGCGGAGTCCGGACGGCGGCGCCGAGCCGCGCATCCCGGCGCCGGCGGCGCTTGCCGATTCTCGGGAGGCTGCCGCGCGGCCGCCGCGCATCGCGGAAAACGGCCGCGGCGGCGCGCTGCGTGTACTGCATGTAGGAAAATATTACCCGCCCTATCGCGGGGGTATCGAGAGCCATCTGCATGCGCTCTGCCGCGAGCTCAAGAAGTCGGTCGTGGTCAACGTGATCGTCGCCAACGAGACGCGCCGCCTGATGGACGCGGAGTTCGAGGGAGTGCGCGTGCGGCGGTTGCCGCGGCTGTTCAACCTGGCGTCGGCCCCGGTGTGTCCGACGATGGCGGCGGAGATTCGCCGCACCGCGGCCGACATCGTGCATCTGCATCTGCCGAATCCGCTGGCCTCGCTGGCCTACCTCGCGAGCGGGCACCAGGGGCGCCTGGTGATCACGTGGCATAGCGATATTGTGCGCCAGCGGACCATCGCGCGCGTGCTGCGGCCGCTCGAGGAGGCAATCCTGCGGCGCGCCGGCGCGCTGATCGCGAGTTCGCCGAACTACGTCGAGAGCTCGCCGGTGCTCTCACGCAATCGTGCGCGTTGCCGGGTGATTCCGTTCGGGATCAACGCCGACGCGTTTCGATCGCGCGACGCCGAGACGGTCACCAAGATTCGCGATCGCTACGGTCCGCATCTCGTGCTGGCGGTGGGCCGGATGGTCTACTACAAGGGCTTCGAGCATCTGGTGAGTGCGATGACGCGGGTGAACGCCCATCTGCTGATCGTGGGTGACGGACCGCTCAGGCCGAAGCTCGAGCGCCAGGCCTTCGACGCCGGCGTGATGGATCGGATCACCTTTCTCGGACGGGTTTCGCAGGAGCAGGTGGTTGCGTACTACCACGCGACCGACGTGTTCGTGCTGCCGTCGGTCGCGCGCAGCGAAGCGTTTGGCATCGCGCAGCTCGAAGCGATGGCCTGCGGCAAGCCGGTGGTCAACACGCAGCTCGCCTCGGGCGTGCCGTTCGTCTCGGTGGACGGCGTCACGGGGCTGACAGTGGCGCCGGGCGACGCGGGCGAACTGGCGGCGGCGATGAACCGGCTGCTCGACGATCCTTATCTGCGCGGGAAATACGGCGCGGCGGCGGCGCGCCGCGTGCGCGACGAATTCAGCGTCGAGCGGATGGCCGAGCGGACGCTTGGCCTCTACCACGAAGTGATCGCCGACAGTGGCGAATATCCGGCGGTCGCCGCTGCGCGGGTCGCGGCGACTCCCGCCTGAGCGGCCATCGCGCGCGACGTTTAGTGCGCGGCGGCCGGTGAATTGGTGGCGGCCGGTTGATTTGTCACGCCAGGTATATTTTCGATGGGGAGCGCGCCGCAGGTTGTGCACGCGCCGGCCGCGATCATCGCGCAGAGCTGGTTGCCGATCAGGCGGCCTGCGATCGCATGTCCGTTGGCGTTCCAATGGCCGAAGCCCCGCGGCGTGTTCTTGAAGCCGTGCAGGAACAGATGCGTGCGTTGTGCGTACTGCTGGAGCGGCTGGGCGAGGTTGAGCACCGCGAAGCCGTCGCGCTTGCCGAGCGCCGCGATGCGCCGATCGGGATAGAAGAGGTCGGGCACGCCGAGCCGCGCGATGAATTTTGCGCGCACGGCCGGATCGGGCCACGCCTGGATGCCGGTCTCCTCGGTCACGGCGAGAAATGCGACATGGTGGCGGGCGGCCGCGTCGTGGGTTGCGGCGATGAGCTTCTCAGTGATGCGCCAGGCGTCCTGCCAGGCTTTTCCGACCGGCGGCGAATAGATGCTGTAGTTAATCGCGCGCTCGACCGGATGCTCGGCGGTCGGGGCGCCGGCGCCGCCCTTGACGATCTCCCAGGTATTGCTGAACAGATCGAGCAGGCGCAGATCGCGATAGTCGAACCGCGCCATGCACCAGAGCTTGAAGCTGGGTGAATCGATGAACGGTCCGGTGAGCTTCATCGCGCCGCCGTCGTCGGTCCAGAACGGGCGGCATTGGTCGCCTTCGAGCACGACTGAATTGTTGCGCACGTCGTTGCCGAGAAAGATCGCCAGGACCACGAAATCGGGGTCGTAATTCCAGACCTTGCGTTGCAGCGTGATCAGTTCCTGGGCGGTGCCATAGCCGTCGACGCCGAAGTTGAGCGCCTCGACGCGCTTGCCCTTCAGCGCGGGGCATTGCGCGAGTTCGCGGCCGGCGACGGCGGTGAAGGTCTGATCCTCGGCGACCTGGATCGCCTCGACGTAGGAATCGCCGATCACCGCGATGCGCACCGTACCGGCCGGCTTGGGGCGCGGATAGTCGGGCCCGCGAAAGCCGTCGTGGTTGATCCGCACATAGGACTCACCCTCGCGCCGGTACCATCCGTGCGCACCCGCATTCAGGCCCCATCCGCGATACTGGTCGTAACAGTAGAAATACGGGAACCATCGGTTCGCGACGCGGATGCCGAGGTCGGCGACGACCAGCGCGAGGCCGAAGCCGAACGCGATCAGAGCCAGGGTGCCGAGCAGTTTCCTCATTAGGCGGGTAACGGGCGGATCCAGAATTACGGACGGTGGCGCGGGCGGCGCGTGTGGCCGCACGGAAGTTTTATCGAGCGTCCACGCCAAGTCAACCTGACGCGCGACTTGACGGCCGGGAGTAAACGAAATCGCGCGGAGTGAATCCGGCGGCGGCCGGCATCGATGCCGGCCGCCGCATTGGTTTGCGCGGTAAATCCGCCGCGATCTTACGCCTGCAGGCGATACGCGCCCGGATCCGCGCTGGCTCCGACGCCGGCCGCGGCGAGCGCCTGCTCGTCGGCCGGAACGACTTTCTTGAGCTCGGGCATCACCTGGCTGGCGAACAGCCGCAGATTGTCCTCGGCGATATCGTAGGGCATCCCGGCGTAGCTGAAGATGCCGGTGAAGGCCTGCGCGTCAACGCGCATCTGGTTGGCGACGATCTTCTCGTAACACATCTCGGGTGTGCCCCAGATCTGCAGGCCCATGAAGTAGTCGACCATCTTGTCGACCCCGCCGGGCAAGCTCGCCCGCTCCTGCATCACCTTGTAGGCTTCGTAGCCCTTCATTTTGGTCAGATGGTCGCCGACGAATTCGTAGTGGCGGACCACCGAATGCCAATAGCCGCCGATGTACTTGCGCGCCAGCTCTTCGGCGCGGTCGCGGTTCTCGTCGCAGAAGGTCCAGCCGGCGACGATCGGGCGCGGCGCGTCGATGCCGTTGGACTTGCGGAAGATCGCGCGGTAGTCGGTGATCTCCTGTTCGACCTGCTCCCACGGCTTCTGCGGGATGATCAGCAGGCCGATGCCAAGCTCGGCCATGATCTGCGACGATTCGGGCGAGACCGCCGCGGCGAAAGTGCGGCCCTTGAAGGACTTGAACGGCGCCGGACGCAGCGTGCGGCGGGTCTGTTCGACGAACTTGCCCTGGAACTCGCACACGCCGGTCTCGAGTCCCCGCAGGATCATCTGCGCCGATTCGACGAACATGTCGCGGCTGGCTTCCTGGTTGAGGCCAAAGCCCTCGAACTCGACCCGGCCGAGACCGCGGCCCATGCCGAAGATGAAGCGGCCGTTGGAGAAATGATCGAGCATCACGACCTGCTCGGCGACGCGCAGCGGGTCATGCCACGGCAGCACGACGACCATCGAGCCAAGCTGCACGCGCGTGGTGCGGCCGGCGAAGTAGGTCAGGAACTGGAGCACGTCGGGGCACATCGTGTAGTCGGTGAAATGATGTTCGACGCCCCAGATCGAGTTGAAGCCGAGCGGTTCGGCCAAGTCGCCGAGGCGCAATTCGTTACGATAAACGTTGCGGTCAGTGCGTTCCTCGCCCTGTCCCTGGAAAATCACTGCCATACCGACGTGCATGCGAATAGTCTCCCTGAATTCGATTGATTGATTCACGCCCGGCGAATTGCCGATGCGCGTTCCAATCAAGGAAATATATCAGTAGAGCGCGCCGCCATGCCACGATCGCGCCGGGCGGGCGGTTTAATCCGGCGGGCGAATCGGCTAAAAGGCTTCAGCGGCGCGCCGCCGCCGCGATTCGATACGGCGAGCGGGATTCAATTTCGCGAGGCGGGATTTAAGTTCACGAGAGGTGATGCGATGATTTCAATTGGCTACATGCCCGACACTCACGGCGGGCCCTACGAGCAGCCCGAACCGAGCGCCGAGCGCAGTGCGGATTTTGCCGCGCAACTGCTCGACGAAGCGGCGCAGGCCGAGCGCTACGGCTTCGACGGGGTGTTCGTGCCGGAGCGCCACGCGCGCACCGAATGCATGTTTCCGAGTCCGCTCCCGCTGCTCGCCGCGATCGCTGCGCGGACCACGCGCGTGAAAATCGGCACCGACGTGCTGATGCCGCCGCTCTACAATCCGGTGCACCTGGCGCAATCGGCCGCGCTGATCGACGTGCTCTCGCGCGGGCGGCTGATCGTGGGCGCCGGGGTTGGCTATCATCCGCGCTACTTCGCCCATTTCGGCGTGCCGATTAAGCAGCGTGAAGGGCGATTTGAAGAATCACTTGAGATTATGAAACGCGCGTGGACGAGCACCGAGCCCTTCGCTTTCCATGGTAAATACTACAATTACGAAGCGATCCACCTGACGCCGAAGCCGTATCAGCGGCCCTATCCGCCATTGTGGATCGGCGCGTTCGGGCCGAAATCGATCGCTCGCGCGGGGCGCCTGGGCGACGCGTGGACGATGGCGCCGTTTTTCGACGGCGTCGATCAAATTAAAGCGCACCTTGATATTTATCGGGAGGCGGCGATCAAGGCAGGCAAGACGCCGCGGCTGGTGCTGCTGCGCGACGGCTGGCTGGCGTCGTCACGCGAGGAGGCCGAGCAGACCTTTGGCCGGCTGTGGCTGGAGGAATGCAAGTTTTACTTTAAGTGGGGGATGCTGGCGCCGACGCCCGAGTTCGCCAGCGAGGCGGATTTCACGCTCGACAAGATCCGTCCGCTCGGCTACCCGATCATGGGCACGGCGGACGACTGGCTCGAGCAACTGGACTTCTGGGACCGCGCGATGGGCGGGCTCGACTGGCTGATTCTGCGGGTCCGCATACCGCTCGGGCCGGCGCCGGAAAAGGTCATGGAATGTATTCAGCGGCTGGGTGAAGAGGTCTTGCCGAGATTTCGCCAAGCCTGAGCGTGGCGGGGAGTGCGCCGGCCGGCTATGAGGCGTGCGCGGCCGGTATCGCGTAGGGAGCCTGACCGGGCGCGATCGCGTTCGACGACGAATCGCCGGCGGTGGGCGGCCGCAGTCCGTAGCTCTCGGGGGGCTGGCGATGCCGTCCGCTCTGATAAAAATACAACCCGGCCACGATCAGCAGCGCGGCAACCACGAGTATCCCGCCGCGCCGGCCGCCGCGTTTGCGCACGTCGGCGTTGAGCGGCTGATCGAGGCGTGCCTGGGGCACGCTGTCGGCGCGCTGAACTTCACGCACGAAGCGCATCGCGATCTCTTCCGGGTCGAGATCGAGGTACGTTGCGTAGCGCCGGATGAACGGCACCATGTAGAGCTGATCGGCGATCATCGAGTAGTCGTTGCTCTCGATCATGCGCACGTAATGCGCTGGGACGTGGCTCTCGGCGGACATCTGTTCGCGGCTCACGCCGCGCTCTTCGCGTATCGCGGCGAGATAGTTGCCCAGCGTGGTCGGCGGTGCGCTGGCCGCGGCCGGGGTCTCGGATGAGCCGCGGCCCGAATCGGCGGGGGCCGCAGCCACAACGGTTTCACGCCGGCTGCCGGCGGCGGTTGTTTCCGCCGAGGTTCCGTCGCCAGTGGCCGAAGTCTTCGGCGCGGTCGCCGCCGTGCGCAGATCGATTGGCTGATTTTCTACCCGACCTTCCACCACATCCCCTCCATCTGCCTTGTTGTCGCTCACCGGATTGGGTCCTCGGGGCCGCCGCGCGATACGCTCATCGTTGCCGGAAGATTTGCGATGGGCCGCGGCACGCTATTCAGAATCAGGCAGCAGTATGCGGCGTAAGATCTGGAGGAAGAAGAGATGTTGCGGGTGGTCCGCGACGCCCGGCCGGCGCGCGGAGAATCCGCCGCGAATGCGTGGATGGCACAGGGGCGCATCCGCTTTCCGATCAATTCGTCGCCAGCCGCAAGCTGCCCGTTTGTCATCTGAATATCTCAATAAAACTATAGGTGACTGCGCCGCGATCCAAGCCCCTTTGATGACCTGACTTACGCACGACTGAACGCTGCCGCAGATCTCGCGGTCGATGCCGGCGGCGAAGTTGCGTGGACGTGCGCTCCAATTGCACGCGAGTCGGCGGATCGGATCCCCGTGGCGACATGCGGAGTCGCGCGTGCCGGTCGTCTTTAACTCGCATCGGGCGTTTGTCAGAATGAATCGATCGCGCTGGCACCGAATCGTCAGGCCAGTGCGCAGCGGCGGGATTTTTTCCCGCGCCGACGGCTATCCAATTGAACAGTGCAAGCAAAATAACCCCGCTCCACGACCATCTTGTCCATCCGGCGGAACTCGTCTCGATCGTCGTACCGGTCTACAACGAGTCGGCCAACCTGCGCGCGCTATGGGCGCGGCTGGCGCCGGTCGCGGGCGGACTTGGGCGCCCGTGCGAAGTGCTCTTTGTCGATGACGGGTCGAGCGACGACTCGCTGACGATCCTGCGCGAGTTCGCCGCGGCCGACGAGTCCGTGCGGGTGGTCGAACTGGCGCGTAATTTCGGCCAGCATTCGGCGCTGCTGGCTGGCTTTCGCCATTGCCGCGGCGAGATCATAGTCACGCTCGACGCCGACTTGCAGAATCCGCCCGAAGAGATTCCGAAGCTGATCGCGGCGATCGACGAAGGTAACGACGTGGTCGGGGGCTGGCGCGAGGAGCGGCAGGACCGCACCTATCGGCGGCTGGCGTCGCAGATGCATAACCGGCTGACCTCGGCGATCGTCGGGGTGCAGATGCATGACTACGGATGCATGCTGCGCGCCTATCGCCGGCATATCATCGACACGGTCGTCGAATGCGATGAGAAGGCGGCCTTTGTGCCGGCGCTCGCGAACACCTTCGCCAAGCGCGTCGCCGAGATTCCGGTCGGTCACGCCGAGCGCGCGGGCGGCGAATCGAAGTATAATTTTTTCAGCCTGGCGCATCTGAGCCTCAACCTGATAACCGGCTTTTCGCTGCTGCCGATGCGGGTGCTGAGCCTGACTGGCATGGGGATATTTATCCTCGATGCGTTCTTCGCGGTGGTTCTGTTCGGCCATCGCCTGATCTACGGTCCGCAGCAGGAGGGCGCGCTGTGGATGCTGTTCGCGGTGCTGTTCTTCCTGGTCGGGCTGATGTTTCTGGCGCTGGGGCTGCTGGGCGAATACGTCGGGCGAATCTATATCGAGGTACGGCGGCGGCCGAACTATATCGTGCGCGCGATCCACGGCGAGCGCGCGGCGATCGACGGGACCGATTCGCCGCGCCGCCCGGGATGAAGTCCGCCGACGAGCGTGCGCTGGCCGCGGCGGTGTGCGAGGCGCGCTGCGTGCTCTTCGCGTATCACGAGATGGGCTACGCGTGCATGACGGAACTGATCGCGATGGGCGCGCCGATCGCGGCCCTGTTCACCCATCGCGACACCCCGGGCGAGGAGATCTGGTGGCGATCGTGCATCGAACTGGCACGCATCCACGCGATCCCGGTGCATTATCCCGAGCGGCTTGGCGTGGAAGAGATCGCGCGGATTGCGGCGCTTCGTCCCGCGGCGATCTATTCGTTTTACTATCGCAACCTGATTCCGGTCGCGATCCTCGAGCAGGCGCCGCTCGGCGCCTACAATCTGCACGGTTCGCTTCTGCCGAAATATCGCGGACGCGCGCCGGTCAACTGGATGCTGGTCAACGGTGAGCGCGAGGCCGGCGTGACACTGCATCACATGGCCGCGCGGGCCGATGCGGGTGATATCGTGGCGCAGCGGCCGGTCGCGATCGCCGATGAGGACGATGCGCTTACGCTCTATCGCAAGATCGTCCCGATCGGCGCGGCGCTGATGCGCGAGTTTCATCCGCTGATCGTCGCCGGCAGCGCGCCACGCCGCCCGCAGGATCTGACGCAGGGCAGCTACTTCGGCCGCCGCCGCCCCGACGACGGACGCATCGATTGGCGTTGGCCGGCGCGGCGTATCCGCAATCTCGTGCGCGCCGTGACGCATCCTTATCCGGGCGCGTTCTGTACGATGGGCGGGCGCAAGCTTTATATCTGGGAGGCGCGGATCGCGTCGGAAAGCGGCGTGCGCGGCGCGGCGGGTTCGATTATCGGCGAGGGTGCCGACGGCGCGGTCGAGGTCGCGGCCGGCGCGGGCAGCGTGATCGTCGGGCGCGTGCAATTCGAGGGCGGCGCCGAAGGACCGGCGCGGGCGATCCTCGCGAGCGTGGCGGGACCGGAGGTCCGGTTGCCGCAGGTGGACGCGCGCGCTGGCGCGGCGCCTCAGATAAGGTTCGACTGAAGGGAGATCACATGCGGGTATTGATAACCGGCGGCGCGGGCTTTTTGGGCTCGCATCTGTCAGAGGCTTTCGTGGCGCGCGGCGACGAGGTCTTTGTGCTCGACACGGGATCGATCGCCAAGGTGCGCCATCTGCTCAACGAGCCGCGCTTTCATTACATTCACGATTCGATTTTCAATGTCGAACTGATCGACACGCTGGCGGCCAAGGTCGATCTGATCTATCACCTGGCGGCGGTGGTCGGCGTCGAGCATTACGTGGGCGACCCGTACGAGACGCTCAACGTCAACGTCAACGGCACGCAAAACGTATTGAAGGCGGCCTACAAGTACAACAAGAAAGTCGTCTTCAGCTCGACCTCCGAGGTCTACGGGCGCAATCCCAAGGTGCCGTGGAAAGAGGACGACGATCGGGTGCTCGGCGCGACCACGATCGATCGCTGGTGCTACTCGACTTCCAAGGCGGTCGGCGAGCATTTCTGCTTCGCCTATCACAAGCTCGGGATGCCGGTGGCGGTGGTGCGCTACTTCAATATCTACGGGCCGCGGCTGGACCGGGTCGATGTGGGGCGGCTGTTCACGATCTTCATGGGCCAGTTGCTGCGCGGCGCCGATCTGACGGTTATCGGTGACGGCTCGCAGACCCGCTGCTTCACCTATGTGACCGACGCGGTGGCGGCGACCGTGCAGGCCGGACTCAATCCGGCGGCCGACGGAATCGCGATCAATATCGGGGTCGACGTCGAGACCTCGGTGCTCGAGTTCGCCGAGCTGATGCTCGAACTGTACGGCCCGACCAAATCGAAAATCAAATTTGTCGAGCAGGCCGAGGTCTACGGCACCAGCTACGAGGATATTCCGCGGCGCGTGCCCGATAACACCAAGATGCGCAAGCTGCTCGGCGTCGAGCCGACGGTGAGCCTGCGCGACGGTACCGCGCGATCGATGGAATGGTTCCGCAAGGAGGCGCAGTCGTAGGCCGGCGCGCCGCGGCGCGGGGCCGATGCAGGTAGCGCTCAAGGTCGACGTCGACACCCATCAGGGATTGGGCGAGGGGGTGCCGCGCCTGATGCGGGCGCTCGCCGCCGAAGGCGTGGCGGCGAGCTTTTTCGTCGCGATGGGCCCGGACAATTCGGGCCGCGCGATCGTCCGGGTGCTGCGTAATCCCGGGTTCCTCAAAAAGATGCGCCGCACGCGCGCGGTCGCGATGTACGGATGGCGCACGGTGCTGTCGGGCACGCTATTGCCGGCGCGGCCGATCGCGCTCGCTTATCCGCAGGTGATGCGCGACCTGGCGGTCGCCGGATTCGAAGTCGGGGTGCATGGCTACGATCACGTGCGCTGGCAGGACCAGCTCGAGAAGCTCGACGACGCGGCGGTGCGCGCCGAGCTGGCCGAGGCGTTCGAGGCGTTTCGCGCGGTGATGGGCGCGCCGGCGCGAGCGTTCGCGGCGCCCGGATGGCGCACGACGCCGGCCGCGCTCCGGGCGCTCGACGCGCGCGGGCTCGATTATCGCAGCGATACCCGCGGCCGCGCGCCCTATCGATCCGTGATCGACGGCGTGGCGCTCGGGACGATCGAGATTCCGACGACGCTGCCGACGCTCGACGAAGTGATCGGTCCGGAGTTGAACCAGACCGCGCCTATCGTCAACTACTATCTGGAGCGTTTTGTGCCCGACGCGCTCAATGTCCATACGATCCACGCCGAGACCGAGGGGCTGGGCCGGCTCGATACGCTGGTCGCGCTGGTTCGCGCGTTGAAGGAGCGCGGCGCGCGCTTCGTCGAGCTGCGCGAGGCCGCGGCGAGCCTCGATCGCGAGGCGCTGCCGCGGTGCCCGGTGGTGCGCGCCACCCTCGACGGCCGCGCGGGATGGATCGCCGCGCAGGGTGCGGCCGAGCCGGCGCGCGACGCGCCGGCGGGTGCGGCGACCGCGCGGCTGTTGGCCTGAAGCGATTTCGTGTTATTTGTTGCCGGAGTTTCCCCGAGGAGTAGCCGCCATGCCGCAAGCGCATCAGATTGCCGCGAGCCCGCGCGAAGTCGGACTCGACCCCGCGAAGGTCGCGGAGTTATTCACGCGCGCCGAGCGCGAAGTCAGCGAGGGCCTGCTGC
>DATLRA010000117.1:0-18844 GCA_035534935.1 Binataceae bacterium (SeqCode) | reverse complement strand
TCGGTTACCAGGTCGGCGGGAATCTCGTAGACCGCCTGGTCGGCGGTCGAAGTCGCGTAGCCGGCATCCTGCCGGGTCGGCTTTTGCGACGGATCTTGCGAGCCCACCGTCATCTCGATAAGCGAGAGGTTGATCGTGCCGAGGTCTTTGCCGCTGGCGTCGGCGAGCGTCGCCGTCAGGTTCGGATTTACCATGCCGTAGCGCTTGGGATCGGTCATCGGATCCTCGACGATCCGGGTGCCCTTGAGCCCCTGGAGCTGCGTAAGCAGGCTCTCGGCGACGGTCGTTTCCGCCGCGGCGACGCGGCCTTGCGAGCGCACCTGCCATCGCTCCTTGCCCGCACGCTCGAGCACCAGCGAGACCGGGCCGCCGATCAGCGTGACCCGCGCGACGGCGTCGGGATTAAAGCGCATCACCGTCTTGTCGCGCAGATCGTCAAACGACTTGCTGACCACCGAAACGATATAGCTCGCCACCGTACAGACCGGCCGATCGCCCTCGCCACGCCGGACGAAGACCGCGTCACTACCGGCGACGGGCTGCTTGATGCCGACCGCCAACGATTCCCTGTCAGTCGCCTTGTCGCCGTAAAGTTCGATCGTAAGCGAAGGCTGCTCGAGGCCGTAGCTGCTCAGGTCCGTCGGATGCTCGTCGGCGAAATCCGCGATCCGCATCGTCGCCAGCGCGTCGAGCAGCTTGCGCACCGCCGCCGGATCGGCCGGGTAGTTGGTCGGCTTGGTAATCGTCCAGCCATTGAAGCTATGCACGAGTTCCATCTGCGAGCCGTCCGCATGGCCGATAACCACGCGCTTGATCTGGTCCGCGGTAAAGCCGAAGAGTACGCGCGAGCGCACGTCGTTGAGCGATTTGCTGGCTTGCGCCGCGAAGCCCGGAGCGACCAGCAGCACCGCCGGACCAGTGGTGGTTTTGATATACGAATTTCCGCCGATCGGCGTATTTCCGCCCAGCTCGACGCCGGGCAGCACGCGCTTGCCGCGGGTGGTGACGGTCACGGTGGCCGCCGGGTTTTCCAACCCGAAGGGCGCCAGATCGGCCGGATGATCGTCGACTGTCTCTATAATCTCGAGGTTGGCGAGCGCGGCGGCGAGCGCGTCGGCGGTTGTGTTATCGGCCTCCGCCCGGACCGGCTTGACGATCTGCCACAGGCCGGGCGCGCCACGCTGGATCACCAGGTCGCGGCCCGGACCCCGCATCTCGATCTGAGCGATATCGCTCGCCGCGATCGCGAAAAGTTTGTGCCCTTTTTCCGGCGCCGGCTGCAGGCTCGAGTAGTAGGCGAGCCCGCCGACGATCGCCAGTATGGCCAAGGCGAAGAACGTCTTACGCAGTTGCATTGCGCCGCCCGCCCCATCGCGGTCCGATCAATTGCGCCGCTCCCACCACACCGCGATCCCGATGATCAGCAGCAACTCCGGCAGCAACAGCACCGAGAGCACAAAGACCACGTCGAACTCGTCGACCGTCAGGTTGAAGCGCGAGGAGCGCAACGTGCGCGGCCGAATCGTGATCGAATTTGACTCGCCGGCCAGCCAGTCGACGCTGTTCATGATGAAATCGCGGTTGTAGAAATTGACCAGGTTCTGATTGTTGGCGAAATCGGTGCTGCCGATCACGACCAGCCGCGCGCTCCCCGATCCGCGCTTGAGCGCCGCGAGATCGGCCTCGACCGCGTCGGCGACGACTACCGGCCCCTTGGTATCCTGGGCGGTGAACTGCGCCGCCTGGCGCTTGAAGATACCCACCAGGTCGGTCTCGGCCCACGACGTGGCGCTGGTCTTGGCCAGCGGTGTCACCAGGAGCCCCGGCACGGCCGGATCGACCGGATCGACCGTGCGCGCCATCGGGAAGACCGTCTGCTTGTCGAACGACGCGGTGATCGGATGCGCGCCGTAGCTGTTGACGGTGGGGTTCAGGCCGAGCGCCGGACCGGCGAAGAGCCGCACCACCTGGTCGACTACGACGTTGTTGCCCGCGTTCACGCCCCACTTCAGCATCAACGCGGCGAGCGTGGTTTCGTCGCTGGTCTGATCGGGCCGCGGCGGACGCATCATCACGAGCAGGCGGCCGCCGCCGTCGGCGTAGTCATTGAGCACTTCGATCACATGCGGCACCAGCGGGCGCTCGGGTCCGGCGACGACGGTCACGGCGCAATCCTCGGGCATCTTCGCTTCGGTCACCAGGTCGACTTTCTTGACCACGTAGCTCTCGCCCTGTAGCGCGTCCTTGAACTGGCCCATCCCGTCGGCGCCGCTCGAATCGTCGGGATCGTCTTCGCCCTCGCCCGCGATGAAGCACACGGTCTTCTGGCTGGCGTGCGTCACCTTGAGGATCGCGTTGGTAATCGCCTCCTCGGTCAGATCGGTGACGTTGGTCCCGGCGCCCGCGTCGCCGTTGTACTGGATATGCGTGGTATTCATCACGGCGACCTTGAAGCGCTCGGCGAGTTCCGGATGGCGCGTCGGGTCAACCAGTTCATAGGTGATGAGCGGCGACTGGTAGGCGTACTGCCCGTAGAGCACCTGGGCTTCGGGATTGTTGCCCGCCTCGACAAAGCCATAGAGCTTCAGCGGATGCTTGAGGCTTTTGATCACGCTCAGCGATTGCGGCGAGAGGCTGAACGCACGGTTGGCCGTGAGGTCGAACTGGCGATGATGCTTGACGCCGAGATAGTTAATCGCGATCAGCACGCCGATAAAGGCGACGCTGTAGACCGCCGCGTTGGTGCCGTAACGCGTGCTGCGCGCCCCGGCCATCGTGCCCAGCGTGCCGCGGCTCGAAACCATCCAGCCGATGATCGCGAAGACGCCCGCGACCACGTTAAGGCCGGCGAACAGGCTCGCAAAGGCCCCGCCGGTCAGCAGGTAGCCCAAAATTCCGAAAAGCAGCAGTACGAGACCGATTAATCCCGATAGCGCAGAAGTCCGCTTCATCCTGAGCCCCGCCTCGCCTAACGCCAGCGCGCCGATTCGACCGAGCGCTGCGTCAGGAACAGCGCCAGCACGATCACGCTCATGAAGAATACAATGTCAGTGGTGTCGACCACGCCGCGCGTCATGGTCGAGAAATGCTCCGGCAGCGAGAGATACTGAAGGACCGATGAGACCATGCCACCGCCCGCCTCGGCCGGCCATGAAATTACGTAGAGCAGGATCAGCACGCCGAACGAACTGATCGCGGCGACGATCTGGTTTTGCGTGAGCGAACTGGTGAACAGGCCGACCGCCGCGAACGACAGCGCGAGCAGCCCCAGGCCCAGGTAGCCGGCGAACATTACGCCGAGTTCGGGATCGCCGAAGATCGTCAGGATCAGCGGAAAGATCCACGCGAGCGCCACCATGATCAAGGTAAAGGCGCCGGTCGCGAGGAATTTCCCCGCGACGATCTCGCCGGTGCGCACCGGCGCCGTCAAGAGCAACTCGTAGGTCCCCGTGCGCTTCTCTTCGGCAAACACGCGCATGGTCAGCGCCGGCATCACGATCACCAGCACAATCGAAAGGTCGTGCAGCAGCGGATCGATCACGCGCGTGTTGAGATTCATCTGCTTGAGCGAATCCGTCTGGCCCATCATCTGGACCATCTGGATCATCTCGTCGAACTGCCGCAGCATCGCGAAAAAGAACCATCCGCCGAGCAGCAGGAACACGGTAAGCACGACATAGGCGACCGGCTGCACGAAATAGCCCTGCAGCTCCTTGCCCGCAATCGTTAGAGTATTACGCATGATTTGCCGTAGTTGAGTCCGTAGCGCCCGGGCCTTACGCCGGATTGCTGTGCCCCGCGCCGACTTCCTCGAGCACCTCTTCGGCGCTCGCCGCGTCGGCATGCCCTTCGGCCGCAATCGCGTGCAGAAAGACCTCTTCGAGCGGCGTGCCCGCGGGAATTTCCGCGATCATCTCCTCGAGCACCACGCGGCCATCGTTGATGATGACCACCTTGTCGCAGATCTGCGAGACCTCGGGCAGGATATGGGTCGAGAGCACGATCGTGCGCTCGCCCGCCAGACCGCGGATCAGCTCGCGGATTTCATGAATCTGGCGCGGGTCGAGGCCGATCGTCGGCTCGTCGAGCACCAGCACCGGCGGATCATGGATCAACGCCTGCGCCAGGCCGACCCGCTGGCGATAGCCCTTCGAGAGCTGGCCGCAGATGCGGCTGGCCATGTCGGTCAGGCCGCACACTTCGAGCATATGATCAACCGCACCGGCCACCGCCGCGCGCTTGACGCCGCGCAGCCGGGCGACGAAGCGCAGGTACGCCGACACCCGCATGTCGCTATACAGCGGCGGCGTCTCGGGCAGATAGCCAATCCGCCGGCGCGCCTCCAGCGAATTGGTGAAGATGTCGAGTCCGTCGATCGCCACGGTCCCCGAAGAAGCCGGCATGAAGCCGGTGATGATGCGCATCGTGGTGGTCTTGCCGGCGCCGTTGGGACCGAGAAAACCGAGTATCTGGCCGCGTTCGGCCTTGAACGAAATACCCTTGACCGCGACGAAGCTGCCGTAGGCCTTGGTTAGATTCTTGACCTCTATCATTCGTTCAGCCGTCTCTCTCCGTTGAGCCTTCGCGCCGGATTCGGCCGGATCGCAGTCGGCGCCCCGTGGCGCGTTGAGCATTCCAGTCCTGATCGACGATCCAGCATCCCGTTCGATTCAATCGGCACCGTCAAAAGCGCGCTTAATTCCGCGCGAGCGATCCCGCTCGCTCGTCCCAACTCGACATTCGTCCCAACTGATCAATCGATCAGTTAAGCTGCGCGTGCCCGCACTGTCAATATAACGCGACCACCAGATGCGCGCGCGGCGACTTTTGCTTTGGCGGCGCGTTTCATTACTCTGAAGCGGTAATTCGATGGCCGACGAAAAGCGCATACTCTATCTGGTCGACGGTTCGTGGATCATCTTCCGCGCGTTTCACGTCTTGCCGCCGCTGACCAACTCCCGCGGCCTGCCCACCGGCGCGACCTACGGCTTCATGCGGATGCTCGTGAAGCTGCTCAAGGACGTGCGCCCGACCCATATCGGCGTGGCCTTCGACTCGGCGCACAAAACCTTTCGCGACGATCTGTTCGCGGCCTACAAGGCCAACCGCGACGCGATGCCCGATGAGTTGGGCGCACAGATCCCGTACATCCATCGCGCGGTCGAAGCACTCGGCATCAAGCGCATCATGGTCGACGGCTTCGAGGCCGACGACGTGATCGGCACGCTCGCGGTGCGCGCGGCGCGCGAAGGTTTCAACGCAGTGATCATCACCGGCGACAAGGATTTCAAACAGCTCGTCAGCCCGCGCATCACGCTGTGGGACACGATGAACGATCGCCGCACGGGAGTGCGCGAGGTGCGCGATACTTTCGGCGTCGAACCGGCCGCGGTGGTCGACATCATGGCGCTGACCGGTGACGCGATCGACAACGTCAAGGGCCTGCCGGGCGCCGGCCCGAAGACCGCCAATGCACTGATTGGGCATTTCGGATCGCTCGAGGCGCTGTTCGGCGGCCTCGAGCGGCTCGGCGAAATCACCACCGCGCGCCTGCCGAAAAATCTGGCGGAAAAAATTCGCGAGCATCGCGCCGCCATCGAACTGGCGCGCAAGCTGGTGCGCATCGATACGGACGTGGCGCTGCCGCTCGGGCCCGCCGATCTCGCCCGGCCGGGCCTCGATCGGCCACAACTCACCGAGCTGCTCCGCGAGCTCGAATTCCCGACCATGCTCAACGAGCTCGCCCCCGCCGCCGAGAACGCCGCGGCGCCCGGCGCGGACCATGCGCCGGAGACGCCCGTCACGCGCGATAATCTCGCCGCGATTGCCAAAACGCTCGCCCGCGCGCCGCATCTCGCGTTCGCTTTCGCCGCCGACCCCAGCGGCGCCGCGACGCTCAAGCTCAAGGGCGCCGGCGACGCGCGGGTATGCTCACTCGAGGCGGAATTTTTCCCCGCGATTGCCACGGCGCTGGCCGCCGCCGTGCCGCCCAAGGCCTGCCACGACCTGAAGACCCAGATTGGCCTCGCCGGCCGCCATTCGCTCGATCTGCACGGCGTCGACTTCGACACCCTGCTGGCCGGCTTCCTGATTAATCCGGGCAAAGCCGAGCCGTCGCTGGCGGACCTGTGCAACGAGTACCTCGTAGCCCCCGGCGGGTCGTCGAGCGCCGCCGCCTCGGCCCCGGCGGCGATCGAGGCGCTCGCCGCGATCCTCGGTCCGCGGCTTAAGCAGGACGGCCTCGAGCCGCTCTTGCGCGAGATCGAATTGCCGGTCGCGCGGGTGCTGGCCGCGATGGAAGCCGAAGGGGTCGGCGTGGACGCCGGAGCGCTGGGCGCGATTTCCGCCGAATTTGGCGCCGATCTCGAACGGATCGAAGCCGAGACCTACGCGATCGCCGGCAAGCCGTTCAACCTCAATTCGCCGACCCAGTTGCGCGCCGTGCTGTTCGACGACCTCAAGCTCTCGGCCAGGGGCCTCAAGAAGACCAAGAGCGGCTATTCGACCGATGCCGACTCGCTCGAAAAACTCTCCGCGGTCCATCCGCTGCCCAAAAAGATTATCGAGTACCGCACCCTGGCCAAGCTCAAATCGACTTACAGCGACACGCTGCCGACGCTCATCGACCCGACCGACGGGCGCATTCATACGTCGTTTCATCAGGCGGTGACGGCAACCGGACGCCTCAGTTCGACCGACCCCAATTTGCAAAATATCCCGACGCGCAGCCCCGCGGGTCGCCGGATTCGGCGGGCCTTCGTGCCACGCCCCGGCGCGATCCTGCTTTCGGCGGATTATTCGCAGATCGAATTGCGCATTCTCGCACATCTTTCGGGCGACCCGACCCTCATCGAGTCCTTTGCCCGCGACGAGGATATTCATGCGCGCACCGCGTCCGAGGTCCTGGGCATCGCACCCGACCGCGTCGACGCGGAAGCCCGGCGCCTCGCCAAGGTGATTAACTTCGGGATAATTTATGGCATGGGACCACAACGCCTGGCGGGCGAGCTGGCGATTCCGATCGCCGAGGCTTCGGCCTACATCAAACGCTATTTCGAGCGGCTGGCGGGCGTGCGCGCATGGTTCGATAGCACCTTGGCCGAGGCCCGCGCGCGCGGCTACGTGGCCACGATGTACGGGCGGCGGCGCTATCTGCCGGAATTGACCGGTCCCGACGGCGGGGCGCGCGCGCAGGCCGAACGCATCGCGATCAATACGCCGATTCAGGGCAGCGCCGCCGATCTGATAAAATTGGCGATGGTCCGCTTGCATTCGACCATCAGTGAGCAGAAGCTTGCGGCTCGAATCCTCCTGCAGGTGCATGACGAGCTGCTGCTCGAAGTCCCGCGCGACGGACTCGAGCCGGCCGACGCGGCGGTGCGGCGGGAGATGGAGGGAGTTGCCGCGCTGCGGGTTCCGCTGCGCGTGGAGGTTAAGTCGGGACTCAATTGGGCCGAGATGACGAGTCGCTGACCAGGAGCATCGCGCCGGCGTGAATTTCCCGGGACATTGGCCGTCTAACCCTGTTGAGTAGAGCACTGCGCCCAGAGGCCGACGAAACCGCGCTCCTCCAGCGAGCTCGCCAGGGTGATCAGGAAGCCTTTGGCGCCTTGGTCGAGCGCTACCAGCGGCGCGTGGTCGGCGTCGCCCAGGCGGTGGTCCACAATCAGGATGACGCGATTGAGCTGGCTCAGGAAACTTTCGTTCGCGCCTATGAGAATCTCGCTAAATTCGAATCCCGTTCAAGTTTTTCCACCTGGCTTTACCGGATTGCGGCCAACCTCGCGATCGATTTCCGCCGCCGTGAAGGACGCCATCTGGTGCTCCGCGGCGAGGACGCCGAAAACGAATTCCAGCGCCTGCCGAGTCCGCGTGGCGATTCCTTCCAGGAGACCGCCCGCGGCGAACTCAACCGGCGCATCAATGGAGCTTTGGGCGAGTTGACGCCGGAACATCGCGCCGTGATACTCCTACGGGAAGTGGAAGGGCTGTCCTACGACGAGATCAGCGACGTGCTCGACGTTCCGCGCGGCACTGTGATGAGCCGGCTGCATTATGCGCGCGGCCGCCTGCGCTCCATCCTCAAAGACCTCGGTGGGAGCTGAGTCGGGATGGCTCGATGTGACGACATAAAATTATTGCTCGGACCGTTCGAGGACGGCGAACTCGAACCGCACGAGATGCAGGAAGTCGCGCGCCACGTGGTTGCCTGCGCAGCCTGCGATGGCGAGCTGGCCGACTACCGCGCGCTCGGCCTGGCGATGCGCGACGGTGCCGAACTGCCGGACCTCACCGGCTTCGCCGCGGCGGTGCTCGAACTGGTCGATGATCTGCCGATTGCGCTCGGCACGCGCGTGCGGCGCTTTTTCAATTCCTTTGCCGGCGGCATCGGCGGCACGCTCGCCACCGCGATGGCGACTGCGGCTATTGCCGTGATCACCGCCGTCGTACTGACGCCCTACGCCCGCCAATTCACCTTCGGCGGAGGTTTCGCAAATCCGCCGCAGGCCGCGACACGCGTGGCGGCCGACCTTGCGCCCGCCGCGCCGTTCGCGCTGGCCAGCGTCGCAGCGCCGCAGGCCGCGACTGTGGCATCCGGCGAGCGGCGGGTGCGCCTCCCGCCCGCCGGTGACGCCAACGCGCTCCCGGCCGCAAGCGCGATCGATCTCGCCAGCCAGCAAAACTCCGCCGACGACGCCGCCGATACCGCCTTGGCCGATTCCACTGCCGGTCACGGACCGAGCACGGTAATCTCGCGGCTCGAGGCCAGCAGCCCCTCGGTCGCGGTCTGGAGCGAGCCGCAAACCGATACGACCGTTATCTGGGTACCCGATCAACAACCCTGATTATGAATCAGCGGCTAATCTTGGGCCTGCTTCTGCTTTCGATGCTGGTGCGATGCCCGCTCGCATCGTCGGCCAGCAACGCCGCATCGACCCACAGCCCGCGCGTGATCCGCCTGCGCGTCGACTCCGTGATGGCGGCGAACACCGAAGAGGGCATGGACGATCGGCTTTCGCACACCCCGATGGCGCCGCGGCTCAAGGCGCTGTTCGAGTACACCACCTATCGCCTGATCGTGCATCAGGAAAAGCTCACCGTATGCGGCCGGATGGTCGCCTTTGAACTGCCCGGCGGCCGCATCCTGCATATCGCGCCGCGCGCCGTCGATGGCGACATGATCTCGATGGAACTGGTGCTGTTCGACGGGCCGCGGCCGGTGATGTCCACCGACTTGAAGCTGATGAATCACGCCCTGCTGATTGTCGGTGGCCCGCGCTACGAGCAGGGGATGCTGATTACGACGATCCGCACCGACGCGCCGGAGAGCGCGGCCGATTCCGCCACACCGCCCGCGGCTGCCCAATCCACGGCGGCCGCGCCGCCCAGTCCGCCGGCGCACGCCAGACCTGTTCCCGCCGAGTCATCCAGCGCACCGCAGCCCTGATTCGCCCGGCTCAGCCCTCGCGTGACGCGCCGCCGTTGCGGCCAGCGCGCGAAGCGTAAGTGCGAGCCGGCCGCCGCGCGCGCGAAGGCCGATTGCCGCTTCAGCGCGGCGCCATCCGCAGCGCGCCATCGAGCCTGATCGTCTCGCCATTGAGCATCGCGTTCTCAACGATATGGCGCGCCAGTCCGGCATATTCCGCCGGCCGGCCGAGGCGCGACGGAAACGGAATCATCGCACCCAGCGCCTTGCGCGCCGGGTCGGGCAGCAGCGCAAGCATCGGCGTGTCGAAGGTGCCCGGCGCGATCGTGCAGACCCGGATACCCATCGAGGCCAGGTCGCGCGCGATCGGCAGCGTCATGCCGACGACCCCGCCCTTCGACGCCGAGTAGGCCGCCTGGCCAATCTGTCCGTCGTAGGCGGCGATCGACGCGGTGTTGATGATCACGCCGCGCTCGCCTTCGCTATTAGGCGAATTTTTCGCCATTTGGGCGGCAGCCAGGCGGATTACGTTGAACGTGCCGATCAGATTGATCTGCACGACCTTGGTGAAGAGTTCGAGCGAATGCGGCCCCTCTTTGGAGAGCGTGCGCTGCGCGCGGCCGATGCCCGCGCAATTGACGGCGATATGGACCGTGCCGAAGCGCTGCGCGACCGCCGCGATCGCCGACTCGACCGCGGGACCGGCGGCCACGTCGGCGGCAACGAACAATCCCCGATCGCCCAACGATTCGGCCACCTGCGACCCCGGCGATCCGGGCAGATCCAGGATTGCGATCTTCGCCCCGCCGGCCGCGAATTCGCGCGCGGTGGCCTCGCCCAGGCCCGAGCCACCGCCGGTGATTACCGCCACTGCGTCCTTGAGATTCATTTCGACCTCGCGGTTTTACAACTGAGCGACTATAATGCGCATGCGGGCGGCCGAGGTAAAGACGATCGAAGTCCGTGGCGGCGCGGCCGGCGATAGCCAATCATCGGCGCTATACGCCTTTTTGTTCCCAAAGCACGCGCAAACAGGCAAAGTCTATCCGATCGATTGCGGGCGCGGCCGTTCGGCCGATCGCGCGGCCGGCTCATCCCGGCCATCGACCATCGCATTGTGCGCAACAGGCGCCGCCGCGACCGCCGCGGCCGGCGCCGCAAGGGGGGCTCAACATGGCGGAGCTGTTATCCGATCACCTTGCGGGGCTGATCGACAACCTGACTAATTTCAGCAACGCGGTCGATTCCGGCAAACGCCAGAATCTCTTCAACGCGTTGCGCGCCGCGCAACGGGAGGCCTTGGATAAGGGCATTACCCTGATCGACGGCGCCACCTCGGCCGAGATCGCGGGCCAGATCGGCGGCCTCGATGCGGGCGACGCGGTCGCCGAGGCGATCGGGATCCGCGAGATCGCCGGCGGCGGCGCTTACGAGGAATTCGATCCGCGTTGGGTCGAGAGCGCGCTTAACTATTACAAGACCGGCAAGCCGCACATCGCCTTTCCGCGCCACGACGATCCACAAAAAACGGTCGAGCCGCTACGGGCGCTGGTCGCCGAGCCGGAAATCCGCATCGCGATCGCCGGCGACTGGGGCACCGGTGAAGCGGCGGCGCGGGCGGTCGGCGCGCAAATGGCCGCGCTGAATCCGCATTACACGATTCATCTCGGCGACGTCTATTACTCGGGTCTGCGCGCCGAGGAGCAGGGCAAGTTCGTGGACCTCTGGCCGGCGGGCAAGGTCGGCTCGTACACGCTGAACTCGAATCACGAGATGTATTGCGGCGGCGACGGCTATTTCAACGTCCTGCTGAGCAACGATAAGTTCAAGGCGCAGCAGGGTTTGAGCTACTTCGCCCTGACCAACGACGATTGGCTGATCATCGGACTCGACACCGCCTATTTCGCCTACTACCTGAGCCTGCTCTACGAGCAGGGCGCACTCTTCGAGCCCGACGCGAAAAAGGAAAAAGACGGCATGTTCCAGCTCCAATGGCTGCAGAGCGTGCTCAAGGGCCGCACCAAAAAGCGCGTGATTATCCTCACCCATCACGACGGCTTCGACATTCATCCGATCACCGCCAAGGTCACGCCCAAGCCGCTCTACCAGCAGGTCACCGGACAGCTCACCAACGTCCACGACTGGTGGTGGTACTGGGGCCATGTTCACGGCGTGATCGTCTACCGGCGAATCTTCTTTCCCAACAACGCGGGGCTGACGCCGCGATGCGTCGGGCATGGCGCGATTCCCTACTTGCCGTTTCCACGCGACTTGAGCCGCCTGACCAACGGCACCGTGGCGGTCGAATGGTCCGAGACCGATCTCGCCAATCATGGCGGTGACGCGCGCCGCGCGCCCAACGGCTTTATGCTGCTCACGCTCAAGGGCGCCGAGCTGCGCGAGCAGATGTACGACGAGGGCGGGCGGCTGCGCTGGTCGAATTTTTAGCCGCGCCGGCCAGCGCACCGACGGCAATCTCCGCGTTCCCGATCCCGAACCTGCCGACGGCCGGCCGCCCGGCCAGGAGGACTCCGCCCATGTTCACGATGGATAAAAAACTCGGCTATGTCGCGATTGCGTCGATCCAGGACGCGATTGCGAGCGCCTTTGCCGGCCAGATTCCGCTTGCCGCGATTCAGGCCACCGCAAGCACTTCGCTCAGCCACGAGCTGCGCTCGGGCCAGGTGATTCCGCGCAACCTCACGCTCGACTTCTCGCCGATGCTCGACGTGCTCCATCTGGCGCGCCTGGGCCAGACCGGCCTCGACGCCAATACCATCCTCAACTCGCTGGCCGATCCGCTAGGCGAACTGCGGCGCATCTTCGACGGCGGCGATCCGATGGCGGTGTTTTCGCGCGCCATGGATTTTATCGGCCGCAAGCCCGGCCTGACCAACCTTGCGGGCGTCCTCGGATCATTTCTCGAAGGCCAGTTCGGGATCGCGCTGTCATTGATCACGACCTTCAAGAATCTGACCGATCCGTCATTCCCGCAAGTGATCACCGACGCCTGCCTGGAATACTTCTTCAGCGCCGACGGCTACCTCACGGTCGACGACATCCGCATCGCGCCGCCGATGCAGACCAGCGCCTCTGCGGATCGGCCGGGCGCTCCCGCCGACGGCGTCAGCCGGCGCAATGCTGAGCGTTATGTCCGCGATATCATCGGCGTGATCGTCGAGGCGACCGGCAACGTGCAGTACCGCCTGCGCGATCGGTACCATAAGATGCTCGCGCAATTTCCCGCCGCACAGCAGCCGATCGCGCAGCGCTGGTTTACCGGCTTCGGCGCGATGGCCGAAGCGGGTCTGACCACCGCGGTCGAGGAGACCCTGCTCGGCATCGGCCAGTTCCAGGTCAACCATGTGATGGCGGCGGCGGCGGGCGCCTTCGCCGGCACCGCCGCGCGCAAGGCCACCCAGCACGTCTTTTTGAGCGAACTCGGCGTGTAACGACGACCGATTAATCTGCGGACGGACCGTGTCGCGGGCGCGTGAAATACGATGCCGCGGGCCCTCACGAGCCCGCGGCATTGCACTATCCGGAAGTGGCGCGCTACGCCCGGCGGCTAACTCAGATCGGCGACGCGCGGCATGACCTTGGTCCAGAACTGTTCGAGGATCCGCATATTGCGCTCATGCGGCACCAGCCCGTTGTAGATCCAGGCGAAGAGCCATTTAACGGGCAGCCGCTTGAGCAATTGCTCGAGCTGGCGCGTCACCGTATCGACCGATCCGACCAGCGCCAGGCTGTTGTCGAACAGGTCGGGCATCTCGCCGGTCTGTGGATTCTCCATCGCCTTGGAAAAGCCGAACGGCGCGAACCATTCGTGGCCGACGAAGTAGCCGCTCTGCTTCCACAGCGCGCGCGCCTCCTCGTCGGTGTCGGCGATTATGATGTCGCGCAGCACGCCCATCCCCTCGCCCGCCGCCTTGCCTGAAACCTCCGCGTAGAGGTCAACCAGATGGCGCTCGTAGGTCGGGAACAGCGGCGGGATCACCGCCGTCACGCCCTCCGACGCGCACCAGCGGATACTGCGCTCCGACGACGCGAAGGGCTGAAAGATCGGCGGATGCGGCTTCTGCACCGGCTTCGGCACCACGCTCACCGATTTGACGATGCCGTTCTCGATGCCGCGCCCCCATTTCTGCGTCGCCTCGATATTCCACGGCGTCGCCCCCGGCGGCACGCGCCAGTACTTGCCCTGGTAGCTCAGCGAATCTTCGGTCCAGGCCTTTTTGATAATCTGGTAGCACTCCTCAAACGCCGCGCGGTTGGCCTCGTCGATCGCGTCATGCTGATGCGGATGGGCGCCGTGAATCCCGTGGGTCTGTTGCGCCATGATATCGACCCAGCGCCGCTGGTAGCCGCGCGCAAAGCCCGCGTTGGCCCGCCCGCCCGTCATGTGGTCGAGCATCGCGATATCTTCGGCCACGCGGATCGGATTGTTGGCCGGCAGCACCACGCCGAGCTGCCCCACGCGCAGCCGCTTGGTCTGCATCCCGATATACAGATCGAGCAGCACCGGATTGTTCGAGACCTCAAAGCCCTCGACGTGAAAATGATGTTCGGTGAAGTTGATCGATTCGTAGCCGAGCGCATCGGCGAGCTGTGCCTGCGCGGTGATCTCGCGCAGCATGTCCGCATAGGCCGCGCCGTTAAGCCCGACCATCCCCTTTTCAACCTGAGCCCGGGTCCCCACTCCCGGCAAATAAAACAGCGATACCTTCATGCCTACTCCGTTTGCGTGCGTCGATTACTCGCGGGTGATTCAGTCAACGATGCTGTGGCGCATGCGGCTATCCGGCGACGCCCATCGTGTCGTCGGGCGCCGGTCCGCGCGGGCGCTATTGTGCGCGATGCGCGAGGTTTTAATCTAAATCAGCGGTCCGCGCCCGGCAAGCCGCCTCCCGGAGCACGCTTGCGACAGCGCCCCGCGATACACTCGCCGCGCCGGCCCGGACAATTCGCGCGGCCGCGCGTAATGACGCTCACAAAGCTAACGCCACACGCCGGCAACCGATGCGCGATTCGATCGCCAGGCGCCGCTGAAGCGAGCCCGCTTAAGCGCTTATCAGAAGCGCGCTCACGTGGTTTGGCGCGGAGTTTCCTGGGAAGGTCTGTGCTGCGGCACCGCGCCGAACGGCGTGATCCTGTAGGCTTGGGTTTCCATCGCCGGCGGCTGGCGAATCGCCCAGATCAGCGCCACGACCCATCCCGCAATCGTCCAGCCAAAAAACAGGTTCATTATAAAGATGCTGCGCGAGTGCGGATGGTAACTGTTGATCGCCGCCGCCGTCGGCAGGAAATACACGAACACGATCAACAGCGGCAGGATCGCGAAGAAGATCGTGTCCGACCAGGTCTGCTGGCGCGTCAACGGCATCGTCGCCAGACTGCACAGGAAGGCGAAGCCGACGATGAAAGCCCACAACTTATGTTCCGGCGCGAACCCCAGCAGGCGCCCCGACCAGGCGGAGAGCACACCCGCCACAATCAGCGAAACGCCGATCGAGATCGCCAGTGTGGAGAGCCAATCGAGAAATGCGGGATCGCTGAAACTGCCCATTTTTTACCCTGGCTCTAATCTGGATTGGTGCTCTATGCCAAGTAGCGCGTGTAGCAATTTAAGTCAAACATGCCAATTTGAACCTATCATGGCATATCATGGAGGCAATTTCTATTCTTGGGTATCTCGTAGTTAAATTACCGCGATACGATGGTGCAGTTTCTTTCACGAGTCTGCGCCTGAGTCCCCTCACGGCGATTCGCGGGCGGCCGTGCTTTGCGCTAGAAACGGAGCTATGAGCCTTGAACCTGGCCGGTCTTCCACCTCTTCTGGCACCGAAACTGAGATTGTCGATTCGCTCTCACCGCAACGCGATCCACGATTCTTGAGCGATCTGATCGCGGTCCTCTTTATGGGCTTCATCGCGGCTGTCGCCAGCGCGCTGGGAGCGATCTACGTCCTATTTCCTGAGTTGGGCGCACTCTCCTGGGATGTCTTTGGCCGGCCGCGCGGACGCTGGGCCGCGGCGCCACTGATGCTCGCCCTGACTCCCGCGCTGACCGGTACGCTGGGTACCGTGGTCACGCGCTCGATTCCCTACGGATTCGTGTCGGTAATGCTAATCGTGGTCGGCTCGGTCGGGATTATCACGGCCCTGGACTCGCCGATCGCGCCGGCAATCTCCGCCGGCTTGCTGCCGCTGGTGCTCGGCGTCACCAGTTGGCTTTATCCGCCGGGTATTCTGTTCGGCTCAACCCTGCTCGCCGCGCTGTCGATTCCGTGGAAGCGCCGGATGCTCGCCCGTGGTGCGGCGCTCGAGCCATCTGACGCAAGCGACAGCGCCGAGGGAGCGTCGGCACCGCCCGCCCGGCGATGGCTGACCGCGCTCCTGAGCTTCGTGCTGGTCGCCGAACTCGCCGTCCGGCTCACCGGTATGCGCTTTATCCTGTTTCCACCGCTGGTGGTCATTCTCTACGAGATGCTGCGCCATCCGGGCGACTGTCCGTGGACCGGCAACACCGTGCGCCTGCCGATCGTATGCTTCATCGCGGCGGCCGGCGGCTATTTTTTCCACGCGCACATTGGCTTCGTGCCGCTAGCCGCAATTCTCAGCATGGCGTGGGGCGTCGCCACCCTGCGCGCAACCCGCGTCCACGTGCCGCCGGCGCTGGCGGTCGCACTCCTGCCGATGGTGATGGGTCAGGCGACCATCGGCTATCCGATCGCGGTCGGGCTTGGCACCACGCTGGCCTCGCTATGGTACATCGGCTTCGCGCGCTGGACGTTGCGGGCCAGCGCCGCCTCGGAGGTCTGAAAGCATTTTGACGGGCTAATCCCATGCTGCCGCCGCCGCTCGGCTGAAAACCGATGCCAAGTTTATTTGGCACCTGCCAGTAGAAATTCCACCTTTCCGCGAGCTTTTACGGAATTGCAAATCGATCGATCGCTCGTCGGCGCCTAATGTCGATACATTCCCGCGTATTATCAAGTGCTTTGCCCTTCGGTATCGGTCCGAATCGTGTTTGGTACCGATATTGCTCAATAAATGCCCGTCCATGCACATGCTTCGCCCGATCTCTATTGTGATCGCTTTCGCCGTCCTCATCGGACTGGTCGATATGCCGCGCGCATGGGCCGGCGATGGCGTATGCAACCCGAACGCCGATTATTTTCTTGGTACCGAGAACTACGTCCAGGCCATCGCGAGCCATCGCCGCCTGATCGTGCTGCAACCCGACAACGCCCTCGCCCACTACCATTTGGGTTTCGCCTACGGCATGACCGGGAATCGCGCGCAGGAACTGGTCGAATATCGCAAGGCGGCGGCGCTCGGTCTGCGTCAATGGGACATCTATCTCAATCTCGGTCGCGCGCTGCTCGAAAGCGGCGACCTGCCCGGCGCGACCGACGCGCTGACCACCGCGGTCGCGCTCGGCCCCGACCATCCGGAAAGCCATTTTAACCTCGGTCTTGCTTACGAACGGCGCGGGATCCTGCCTGCGGCGCGCGAACAGATGGCAGCCTCGCTCAAGCTCGACCCCAATCAACCCGACGCGCGCAATATGCTGGGACTTATTTATGCGGAAGCGGATGATTACTCACACGCTCGTCAAATATGGACTGAACTTGTTCGTGCCCAGCCCGATTTTGACCCGGCCCGGCGCAACCTTGCGATCCTTGATCGCATGGTCGGCGGACCAGATCGCGAGCACGCCCCCGATATTCGTGAACTCCGCACCGCATCCGCAACCGATCCGCGCTGAGTGGGTTCACGAACGGCCACGCGCGACGCCGGTCTATACGATTGCACGCGGCGTCGGCGACGGCGAGGTCAAAACGGCCGCCTGACCGAGGCGATCCGCCCTCCCCCCGATCGATTTCGCCGCGCCCCGCCGATCGCGCCGCTGGCCGGGCGCGGAATACCCGACCTGTAATGCCGCGCGCGGAGCGCTATACTGGCCGCCATGGATCGCGGCTCGAATGCGCCGACGATCGCGACGCCGCGCCGATGCTCGCGCCGACGATCGCCGCGCGAATCTGATCGGCCACCGCCGCTGCCCACATGCGGAGTCTCAATAATCTCATCGCTCGCGCTCGATTCGCGCTGACGGCCCTGACGGCTCTTACCGCGCTAGCCGTGCTCGGTACCCCAGGCGCGATGCTCGCGGCGTCGCTCCTCGCCGGATGCGCCATCGAGCAGCCCTCACTCCCCGCGCTGACGGCGCCGGCTCCCGCACCACCGTTGCCCTTCAAGGGCCGTCTGGTCAGCGGCGACCCGGACGAACTGCCGCCGGCGGTGGCCCGGTCGCTGTCGAGCGCCGCGCACGTCACCTTCTCCTATCAAGAGGAGTTGACCCACGACGAATACCACATCCCGCTCGCCTTCACCGCGATCGATCCGATGACCTATATTGGCGCGCCGCTGGGCGATTACGGCGTCACCGCCCACGCGACGCTGTCGATTTTCGACGGCGATCGGGTGATCGGCGATTACACCGCCAACGCCCACGTCACGAAGTCCTATAATCTCTTCTCCGAGCCGACTCATCGCGAACTGGAACTCGCGGCGCGCGCCGCCGTGCGCGATCGAATCGATCAGAAGCTGGCCGCGGACTCCGACCGTCTCACCGCCGCCGCCAACGCGACCGCCGCGAATCCTCCCGCGCCCGCCGCTGCCCAATGAGATGAATCGCCGGCGGCTGGCGCTCATACTTTGCGGCGCGGCGATCACGCTCGCCGGATGCGCCGATCAGGGCCCCGCCTTCGCGCGCGCCTACGCTGCGCATAACAACGCGACGATCTATGTCTACCGCCCGTATAGTTACGACGGCGTGTTGCTGCGCCCCGCCGTGACCTGCGGCGACGAGACCGTGCGGATCGGTCCGGGCGGCTACCATGCCTTCGTCGTGCCGGCCGGCAAGACGGTTTGCAGCGTTGAAACCGAAGCCGAGGACCAGGTCGAACTCGGCACCGATCCGCGGGTCTATTACATCCGTGAGGAGATCGGCTGGGGCGTGCTCATCGGCCATCCGCATCTGAATCCGATCGATACCGACACGGCGCAAACCGAAATCCAGAAGTGCGTCCGCGAACCGTGACCGCGCGCCGCGCTCAGGCTTGCTTCATCGTCGGGATCGAGTCGATCGCCGCACCCAGCTTGCGCCGCGCATGCCACAGGTCGTAGCCGTGCTGCATCGCCAGCCAGAGATTCGGACCGTTGCCGCAAAACTTGCCGAGCCGCACCGCCATCTCGGGCGTCACCGTGGTCTGCCCGCGGATGATGCGGTGCAGGGTCTGCCGGGTCACGCCCAACTTCGCCGCGGCATCGCTGACGCCGAGGTCGAGGGCGGGCAGAATCTCGCTCAGCAGCGCGCCCGGATGGGTCGGCTCTCGCCGCACTTCCCGCG
>DATLRA010000116.1:0-27277 GCA_035534935.1 Binataceae bacterium (SeqCode) | reverse complement strand
CGGTTACGCACGATGGTCAACACTCGCTACACGCAATGGGACGGCTCGCAGAAGCTCCAGCTCGACGCCGACAAGGTCTTCGAGAAGCTGGCGGAATTTCTCTCGTCGACCGACGACGTGCGCCAGGCGATGGACTGGATGATGCGCCAGGGCATGGACTTCGACGGCGTCAAGGTGGCCGGCCTCGATGAGTTGCTCGAGCAATTGCGCCAGGAGACCCGCCAGCGCTATCGCGACTTCAATCTCAAGAACGCGCTTTCCGAGGTTGAGCAACGGCTCGACGAGATATTAGGCCAGGAGCGCGAGACGCTGGCCGCGATGCGCGGCGCGAAGCCCGGCATCGAGGAGAAAGAGCGCCAGTTGCAGCGGATGCCGCGCAAGGTCTCGGAGGCGCTGCGTAAGCTCGAGAGCTACGAATTCGAGAATCCCGCGGCCAAGGCCGAATTCGACAAGTTGCTCGCCGAGTACGAAAACATCCGCGACCTCGAGAACTTCCGCGATCGCTACAACCACATGTTCCACGGGCCCAAGAGCCTCGACTACCAGCCCGCGCTCGACCTGATGCGCGAGATGGAGCGGATGCGCCAGCTCGAGCAGGACCTGATGGCCGGCAACTTCGAGAGCATCTCGATGCAGGACATGAAAGACCTGCTCGGCCAGCAGGCGCAGCAGGACTTGCAGAACCTGCAGCAGGTGATGATGCTGCTGAGCCAGTCGGGCTACATGGTGCAGAAGGGCGACCATCAGCAGCTCTCGCCCAAGGGCGTGCGGCGCATCGGACAGCTCGCGCTGCGCGATATCTACCAGGGCCTGCTCAAGGATCGCCCCGGATCGCACATGACCGACCATCGCGGGATCACCGAGATGCGCCCCGATCAGACGCGGCCCTACACCTACGGCGACCCGCTCAACCTGAACCTGGTCGCGACGCTCAAGCATGCGCTGGCGCGCAAGCCGGGCGTGCCGCTGGCGCTCAGGCCCGACGACTTCGAGATTTACGAGAACGACTACGGCAGCTCGTCGTCGACCGTGCTCTGCCTGGACATGTCGTGGTCGATGAGCTGGGAGGGACGCTTCGCGGCGGCCAAGAAGGTCGCGATGGCGCTCGAGACGCTGATCCGATCGAAGTATCCGCGCGACTATTTTTCGATCGTTGGCTTCTTCACGCGCGCGGTCGAGCTCAAGCTCAAGGATCTGCCCGAGGCGTCGTGGAATATGGGCGATCCGTTCACCAACCTGCAGGACGGTCTGCGCCTGGCCGCCGACCTGCTGGGCCGCCATCCGTCGCGCAACCAGCACATCATCGTGATCACCGACGGCCAGCCGACGGCCTACTTCCTCAACAAGCGGCTCTATTGCGAATGGCCGTTGTCGTTCGGCGGCATCAGCATGCGCGCGGCGCAGGAGACCCTCAAGGAGGTCGAGCGCGTCACCCGCAAGGGCATCACGATCAACACCTTCATGCTCGACGATTCGCCGAGCCTGCGCGCTTTCGTCGAGAAGATGACGCAGATCAATCGCGGACGCGCGCTCTATACCCGCCCGGCCCATCTGGGCGAATACATGCTGGTTGATTACCTGTCGAAAAAGCGCAAGAAGGTCTAGTCGCGCGGGCACGCGCCGCGATGGGTGCGCGACGTTGCGCACGGCCATCGCACAGGCTCGCCGGGATCCGTCAGGGCGCGTCGTCCGAGGCGTCGTCGGGCGCGACCGACTCCTGGCCGGCGGTGGCCACGGGTTGCGAGTCTTCGGTCCGGTTCCACTGCGCCAGATGCCATCCCTCTTTGAATGCGTCGACGCGCTGCGTGCTCGTGCCATGGCTGGAGCCGCGGCCAAATTCGTCGCCGGTCATGCTCCAGTAGGGGGCGAGGCCGGTGGCTGGCACGCCGAGCTTGCGCATCGTGTAGCCGGCGAAGCGGTCGGCCTCGAGTTCCTTGGTCTGGTTCGGCACGGCCGCGCGCGACGGATCGAAATCGCCGTGATTCTCATGGCCGACTTCGTGCGCGAAGATTGCGTAGAGCATCGGTTCGACGACGTTGGCCTCGCGCACATCGAGGCGCCCGCCAATCAGATCCACCATCTCCGCGCCATTGTAGAAGATGCAGCCGCCGGGCCGCGCGTGCGGACCTTCGGGCGCGACGCTCTGATAGACGTGAACATCCGATCCCCAGGCCTGATTAATCTGGCTGACGATCGTCGCGACCTTCGCGGAGGGCGCCGTCGCCTCTTCGCCACAGGCGATCACGACCCCGGCGGCAGCGGCGGGCGCGTCCGCACTCGCATGATGGTGGCGGGCGGACGGCGCCGCGGAAGCGCCAGCGCTGGGCGCGGTATTCGGCGTGACCACGTCCCAATCGTCGTCGGCCAGCGCGCGCCCCGCGACGGATACGACGGAAAACGAGGCGAGCGCCACGAGGACGATCGCAAATCCGCGAGGGCGGCTGATTCGCTCAATGAAATGCATGGTCCGCGCCCCTTCCGGCCCTCCGGTTCATCGATCCGCGGCTGGTCTTAGGCCATCGCAACGCCGCCCGAGAGTCAAGCCGCAATGCGCCCGTTTGGGCGCAATCACGCACGTTCGCCATTACACCGACTCGCGCCTACGGGTCGCGCAGCCCGCTCGCGGCTATCTGATGAGTGACGGTGGGCGCGCCCTCGCCACGATGAAACTCGCGCGCGTGGTCGAGCAATTCCTGGTCGGCGAGAGTCGCGCGGCCGTGCTGGCGCAGATGCTCGATCCAGCTATCGACGACGAAGTACTCGCGGTAGCACTCGGGATCGGCGGCATCGAAGAACAGACCCCAGAAATTCGCGCCGTCGCGCCGGCGCAGGATGCGTATCGCGCTCATCACGTGCCGAAACTCCATCACTCGCGCGGGGTCGATGCGGTATTCGATGGTGATCATGACCGGTCCCGAATCGGGGCCGACGCGCGCATCGACGATCGGCATCGGCAGCAGCGGTGCGGGATCGAGGACCAGGGTCTGAGCTTCGCCGATCGGCCAGCGCAGCGCCGTCGCGGTGCTGAGAATCAGCGCCGCCGCCGCGGTCGTCATGGTCCACGGCACACCGATATGCTCGGCGAGACCGCCCCACACGATCGCCATCAGCGCGAGTCCCCCCTGGATAATCATCTGGTAGCAGGCCAGTGCGCGCCCCTGAACCCATTGCGGGACGGCGAGCTGAGCGGCGACGTTGAGCTCGGACATCGCGGCGATCCAGCCGGCGCCGCCCGCCGCCATCACCAGGTAGACGGCGGGCAGATTGTGCAGCCAGGCGAGTCCGAGCGACATGCCGGCGAAGACCATCGCGGAGGCGCTGACCACGGCGTCGCGCGAGAGCCGCCGGTTGATCCACGGCAGCGCCGCGCCGCCGCCGACCGCGCCCGCGCCAAAGGCCGCGAGCAGGCCGCCGTAGCCGGTCGCGCTCAGACCCAGTTGATGGCGCGCGATGAGCGGCAGCACGGCCCACATCGCGGCACCCCCGGCCATCACGGCTCCCGTGCGCACCAGCACGGCGCGCAACGGCGGCGCGTGGCGCACGTAGCGCAGGCCGGTGCGAATCGCACCCATCACGCGCTCGGCCGGCAGGATGCCCGGCGCGTGCTCGCGTTTCCATGCGTAGAGCACCGCCAGCACGCCCAGAAACGAGACGGCGTTGAGGATGAAGGTCGCGCCGGCGCCCATCAGGGCGACGATCAGGCCGCCGATCGCCGGGCCGACGGCGCGCGCCAGGTTGAAATTGATCCCGTTGAGCGCGATCGCGGCGGTCAGCTCCTCGCGCGCGACGATCTCGGGCATGATTGCCTGCCACGCGGGCGCGCCGAGCGCCGCGCCCATGCCGAGCGCGAAGCTCAGCACCAGCACCGCCGAGGTGGTCACCGCGCCGCGCATCGTGAGCACCCCGAGCAGAGCCGCCGCAACCAGCATCCAGCCCTGCGAGAGGATCAGCAGGCGGCGGCGATCGACCACGTCGGCCAGCGCGCCGGCCGGCAGCGCGAGCATGAAGATCGGCAGACTGGTGGCGGTCTGGATCATCGAGACCATCAGCGGCGACGGCGACAGCGAGGTCATCAGCCACGCCGCGCCGACGTTCTGCATCCAGGTGCCGACGTTGGAGGCCAGCCCGGCGATCCAGATCGCGAAGAATAGCCGATGGCGCATCGGCGTCCAGATCGAAACGGCCGTTGCATCGCGCGCTGCGCGCTTGGGCGCGGGTTCAGTCGGACGCGCGCCGCCGTATGCGGGAAAGCTGGCCATCGTTCAGGGCCGCGGCATCGTCCAGGCCGCGCCGATATGGCGGAGCACGATGCGATCCGAGGCGTCGCCGCCGGCCGCCAGCAGCCGGCGCATGGGTTCGTCCATCGGCTCCTTCGAGAGTCTGAAGGTGCCCCAATGGATCGGCACCAGGTAGCGCGCGCCGGTCGCCACGAACATCCGCCAGACCTGCTCGGGGTTGGCGTGGTTTGAAATCCACGGGTCGTAGGCGCCGATCGAAAAGGCGGCGACCTCGGGCGGGTTGGCGTGCAGCGCGGCGAACAGGTCGGTGTCGGCGCTGTCGCACGCGAGCAGCATGCGATGGCCCGCGCGTTCGATGACGTAGCTGTTGAAGCCGTAGTCGGTGCCCCACGGCGGCCAGCGGCGGCCCCAATGCCGCGCGCCCATCGCGGTGACGCGCAGATCGCGCACAGTGGTCGCGTCGCCCCATTTGAGTTCGCGGACGTCGGTGAAGCCGAGCGGCCGGATCAGCGCGCCGCACTTGTCGCACGCGATTACCACGGCGCGATGCGGCAGCGCCTCAAGCGAGCGGATATCCAGATGATCCATGTGCGCGTGGGTGATCAGAATCACGTCGAGGCGCCCGAGCTGATCCGGTTTGAGCGGCGCCGCGCTCAGCCGGCGCGGACCGATCGTGGCGATCGAATCGATCGCCAGTCCGACCCGGTCGAAGAGCGTGGGGTCGGTGAGAATCCGCACGCCGAAATAATTCATCAGGAGCGTGGCGTGGCCGAGATTGGCGATGGTGAGCGTGTCGTCGGGCCAGTCCGCTGGCGTGAGCGGCGGGGCGGCGGTCCCGGCGGTCGGCGCTTGCGCGTTCATCGCGGGGTCCGCCGGGCCGCGGTCGCATGAGCCGAAGCAGAGCAGCGCCACGATGCAGGCGCCGGCCATGAACGATCGCCGCGCAATGTCATGGATCGATCTCGCCAACGCTGATCGGCCTCAGCGATGCGTCATTGCGGCGAGGGAAAGCAGGGCAGATGGGCCAGCGTCGAATATCGGTAGACGCGTCCGTGGTAATCGAAAGTCCCCAGTACCGGACCGAAGTCGAGCACCAGCGAGGCGAGTTGATCGCGGTCGAGTGGGGTCTTTGATTCGGCCGGCGCGTAGGCCAAGTAGATGCCGTCGCCGGGCTTGGTGAACGCCGGCAGTGTGGGCGTGAAATCCATCCGGCCGAGATTGCTGGCCGGCAGCCATCCGTTCGCGGCCGCGTCTTCGGTCGGCATCACGCCCCACAGCGGCGCGTCGGCCGAGCCGCTCAGGGCGAGCTGGCGCCAGCGCTCGCCGCCGCTCTGGTCGGCGCGGAATTCGATAATCGACGGCGTAATCAGTTCCAGCGAATTGCAGCGGCTCTCGATTGACGCCGGTTTGCTCGCGCTCGCGCTTTCGAAATCATCGGGCTCGAAATCCTCCTCGGCTTCGGCCTCGTCGGGATTCTTGTCCTGGCTGTGCTTCGCCATCGAGGCGCCGGTCATGCTGCCGCCGATCATGTTGGCGATCATGCCGACGCCCTGGACGGCCAGCGGGGCCAGGGTCGCGGCCGCGCATCCAGAAACCCACAGAGCGAGCACGCCGAGACCGAATGCGCATCGTACGCGGTCGCCGAGAGCCGGGCGCCTGGAGGGCGGACTGTCCGGCGCGACGGGCGTCATGGTTTGCGCGCCGTGACGATCGCGGAGGTGTACGGCGGATGCGGCAGTTCGGTCAACGCGAGGTCGGCGAAGCCGGCGGCGCGGAGCCATCCGGCGGTTTCGTCAAAGCTGTAGTCGCGGCCCCGCGTGGTCAACAGCAGGAAGAGCGAGAAGATCGCGCCGGCCGGCGGCTCGACGAGATCGCGATCCATGATGTGATCCTTGATTGCGACGAGCCCGCCCGGTGTGAGCGCGCTAAAACATTTCGCCGCGATCGCCTGGTTCATCGCCTCGTCCTCGCTGTGGATTATATTTGACATGAAAATCGCGTCGACCGGACCGGGCAGGCGGTCGGCGCGATAATCGGCCGGCCGCAGCTCGATACGCGCGAGCGCGGCGGATGCGCGTTCGGCCAGGACCTGCCGCGCGACTTCAAGCGTTGGTTGAAGATCCCACAGCTCGCCGCGCAAGCCCGGCCAGCGATCGACGAACTCGGCCAGGTAGGTTCCCGGACCGCCGCCCAGGTCGGCGATCGTGCGCACGCCGCTCAAGTCGAGATGCGCGGCCGTCCAGCGCGCGTCGCCGCGGGCACGCACCAGCGAGTCCATCGCGCGGATAAAGCGCGCCGTCGCCGCCGGGTCGGATTGAAAGAAGTCGGGCGTACGGGCCGGCGCGCCGCTGCGGATGGAGTCCTCGAGCCGGCCCCATTCGGACCACAGCGCCGCGTCGAACAGGATCATGTCGCCCAGGTATTCGGGGCCGCCGGCCAGCAGATGGCGCGCGGCGGGCGCGGTCAGGGAGTAGCGCCCCGAGGATTTGGCGAGCAGGCCGATCGCCGTCAGCGCGTTGGCCAGCAGGCCGGTCGCACGCCGATCGCAGCCGACCGCCCGCGCGATCGCCGCGTCATCCAGAGCCGTGCCGGAGAGGGATTCGAAGAGGCCGAGGCTGGTCGCAACCTGAATCGCGCGCGCCTCGGCGTGTCCGCCCGCGATTCCCGCAATCGTGGAAAAATCCATCGCGCCCCCCGGATCGCAGGCGCGGCCGGCTCGTTTTGCGGCCGCGCACAGGGTCCGCACACCACCTACCCGAATCGCCAGCATCCGCGTTTTACCGGCGAAGTTCAACCGACCGCGGCACCGATCGCCCGCTCGCGCCCGATTGGCGGGTTTTGATCCCGCGATGGAGCAGGGCGATCGCGCGGCGGATTTGGCCCGCAAAAAAAAATTAATCTAGCGGATGAAGTCTTGCGTGACGTACCAGGTGCCGTCGGCCCCGCGTGCGACCGCGATGGCGGTGGCGTGAAAGCGCGCCGCGAGCAGGTTGTCGCGATGCGCCCGGTCGGCGAGCCATCCGCGGATCGCGCGGGCCGGCAGCGCGGCGCGATCGTCCGCGGCATCGGCATAGAGGTTCTCGGCGATCTCGTGGTAGCCCAGACCGGCGGCCCGCACGCGATCGACCGGCGTGTCGCCGCCCGGTCCGTCGTGGGCCAGGTAGCCGCGCGCCGCCATGTCCGCGCTATGCATCCGCGCCGCAATCAGCAGCCGCTCCGACAACTCGAGCGTCGCCACGCCGGCGCTCACGCGCTGGCCGTTGACCAGGGCCAGGATGCGCCCCTCTTCCGGATTGGGCGGCGCGACGGGCGGCAGATTGGTCGCGGCCGGCCCCTGGAAAATGTAGATGCGCGCGGCGACCGCGGTGGCGCAGGCCAATGCGATCAGCGCCGTGCCGAGGCGCAAGGTCCGTTGCCGGCGCACGGCCCGCGGCAGCGGCAGGCGAATCACATTGTTGGTGCGCCGCGGAAACCCGGAGGCTCCGCGGCCAGACGCGGACGACGCTCTCATGGGCGCAACCACACTTTCCGTCCGGCGCGCGCCGCGCCGTCTTGGCGCACGGACGGCGTTCCGGATCGGCCAACCTCCGGGCGGCAACCGCGCCGCCCTCCCGAGTTCAAGTTTTCGCCCCGCCCGTGCGCGTGTCAACGTGCCGATCGACGACCGCCCGCGCGGCCGTCCACCGGGCGCGCCGGCCGCGGTTACGGAATCAGCACCAGCTTGCCGACCGAACCGCGCGACTGGATAAAGCGATGGGCCGCGGGCGCCTCGGCCAGCGGGAAGCTCTTGCCGATGTGCAGCTTGAGCTTGCCGGCCTTCATCAGCGCGAAGCTCTGCGCCGTGCCCTCGCGCATCAGGTCGTGATTGGCCGAGGCGGTGTAGAGCACGAAGCCGCTGACTTTGACCGACTTCTCGAACAGCCGGAAGACGTCGAGCTTGTCGGGCGGACCGCCGGCGCGTCCGTACAGGATGACGTGGCCGAAGGGCGCGGCGCACGCGATGCCCTTGTCGAAGGTCGGCTTGCCGACGGCGTCGAGAATCAAGTTGACGCCTTTTCCGCCAGTCAGGCGTTTGGCCTCTTCGGCGAAGTCGTGGGTTTCGTAATTGATCACCTCGTCGGCGCCGTATTGCCTGGCGATGGCGAACTTGCTGTCGCTCGAGACCGTGCCGATCACGCGCGCGCCGGCCGCCTTGGCGATCTGCATCGCGACGATGCCCACGCCGCCGGCCGCCGAATGCACCAGCACGGTCTGGCCGGGCGTCATGTGATGGGCGGCATGGATCATGAACCATGCGGTGAGGGTTTGAATCGGGAAGGCGGCGCCCTCTTCAAAGCTGACGAAATCGGGCAGCGGAATTACCTGGTTGGCGTGGAACAGCGCGTATTCGGCGTAGGCCTTGAGGCCCACCGCGGCGATCCGCATCCCGGGTGAGAGCCCCTCGACGCCCGCGCCGACGGCGTCGATGACGCCCGCCGCTTCCATCCCCGGCGTGTCGGGCAGCTTGGGCTTGATCAGGTAGTTGCCTTCGCGAAAGAAGGTGTCGGCGAAGTTGATCCCGGCGGCATGCACGCGCATCCGCACCATCCCGGGCCGCACCTCGGGGGTGGCGACCTCGACCAGCTTCATCACGTCGGGTCCGCCGACCTCTTTGAATTGAATCGCTTTCACGGTGCGTCTCCTTGGGCTTGCGCGGCGCGATTGTTTCGGCGCGCGGTGCGGTTAAACTCGTTACCTGATGAACACCACTAACAAACTCGGACGGTCGCGCCAAAGCGCGCGCCGGCCGGTGCCGCGATCATGCGGGGCGGGCGGCCAGACGGGAACGCCGCGCGATGATTGAGCTCGTGATCTTCGACGCCGACGGCGTGCTGTTCGATTCCGGCGAATCGAACACCGCCTACTACAACGCGATCTTCGCCGCGATCGGCGATCCGCCGATGGACCCCGCCGAGGAGCACGCCGGCATCTTCATGGCCGCGCCGCAGATCTTCGCGCTGCGCGCGCGCAACGATCAGGCGAAGCTCGATCGTATGCGCGCGGTCGCGCGGACCATCGACTCGGCGCCCTTCTTCGCGCTGCTGCGTCCACCGTTCGAGTTGCGGCCGTTTCTGGCCGCGCTCAAGCGGCGCTACCGGCTGGGCCTCGCGACCAACCGATCGGCGACGATTCCCGCCCTGATCGGTCACCTCGGACTCGACGGCATATTCGATGCCGTGGCCAGCGCGCGCGATGCGGTGCGGCCTAAGCCCGCGCCCGATATCGTCGCGCTCTGCCTCGAGCGGGCCGGGGTGGCCGCGGAGCGCGCGGTCTATGTCGGTGACAGCGACACCGATCGGATCGCGGCGGCTGCCGCCGGCACGCACTTCATCGGGGTGGGCGCGCGCGCCGGCCACGCCTCGCGCATCGAGGCGCTGGAGGAACTGCCGGCCGCGCTCGATCGGCTCTTCGGCGCCGCAGGTTAGGGAAGCTCTGCGCAAGTGAGGTCGTCATTCTGAACGGAGTCCGCGACGTGAAGAATCCCGGGATTCTTCGCTGCGCTCAGAATGGCATATTGGACCTTGAGTGGAGGTTCCTTAGCGAATCTGCGGCGCCGCCTAGATCAGCATCTCGATCAGATTCGGGCCGCGCTCGGCGAGCGCGCGCTCGAGTTGTACGGTGAGCGCCTCGGCCGTGTCGACCCGCACCGCCGCGACGCCCATCCCGGCCGCCATCTGCGACCAGTCGATCTCGGGATTGGCCAGGCTGGTCAGCGCGCGCGCATTGGGGCCCGGTTCGGTCACTCCGGCCCGCGCCAGTTCGACCTGCAGGATACGGTAGCGGCGGTTGTTGCAGATGAGCGTGGTGACGTCGAGCCGCTCGCGCGCCTGGGTCCACAGCGCCTGCAGCGTGTACATGCCGCTGCCGTCCGCCTGAAAGCCGATCACCTTGCGATCGGGACAGGCGATAGCGGCGCCGGTCGCGCAGGGTAATCCCTGGCCGATCGCGCCGCCGGTCAGCGCGAGATAGGTATGCGCCGGGGCGCCCGCCGACGCGCCGAAAAACGGCAGCCCGGTGGTCGCGGCCTCGTCCATCACGATGCAATTGGCGGGCATCGTGGCGGCGATCGCCGCGCCGATCGTCGCCGCGTTGAGCGCGCCGGTCGGGCGCGCGGGCCGCGCGGCCGCCGGGGCGGCCGCCGTCTCGCGCGGCGCGCCGAGCGCCTCGGCCAGCGCTTCGAGCGCACCGGGGGCGTCTTCGAGCGGCGTGGCGAGCGTTGCGGCGAGCGCGTCAAGAGGCAGCAGCGTGCTCGGGACATTCGGATAGCCGAAGAAGGCGACCGGCGCGGGCGCCCCGGCGATCACGACAACGTCGAATTTGGCCAGCGCCTCGATCGCCTGCTCGGGGAAATACGGCAGCTTCTCGAGCGCCGGCATCGCGCCGCCGCGTTCGACCCGCGCCGGAAAGGTCTCGCAGATGAGCCGGCATCCGGTCTTCGCCGCGACTCGCCCGGCGGCGCCAAGCGCGCGCGCCCGCAAGGCCTGGCCGCCCAGGAACAGCGCCGCGCGCGGGCCAAACCGGCGCAGGAATTCGGCCGCCTGGCGCAACGCGGCGTCGCGGATTGCGGGCGGCGCGGCGAGCGCGATCGGCGTGGCCGGCGCGCTCGCCGGATTCCACTGGCAGTCCGACGGGATGATCAGCGTCGCCACCTGTCCGGGCGCGCGACCGGCGGCGGCGATCGCCTGGGCGGTATCGAGCGCGACCGCCTCGGCCGAGGCTGACTTGCGCACCCATCCGGAGACCGGCCGGGCCAGCGAGGCGATGTCCGAAGTGAGCGGCGCGTCGGCCGCCAGATGCCACGTCGCCTGATCGCCGATGATATTAACCACCGGCGATCGGGCGCGCCGCGCGTTATGCAGATTGGCGATCCCGTTGGCGAAACCGGGCCCGAGATGGGTCAGGGTCAACGCCGGCCGTTCGGCCATCCGGGCGTAGCCGTCGGCCGCGCCGGTGCATACGCCCTCGAACAATCCCAGCACCGCGCGCATTCCGGGGACCGCGTCGAGCGCCGCCACCAGCGGCATTTCGGTGGTTCCGGGATTGGCGAAACAGACGTCGACGCCCGCGGCGATCGCGGTTCGAATCAAGCTCTCCGCACCATTCATCAGGCCAGCCTCACCTGCTAATCAGGAACTTTTCACGGATTTCTCAAAGGTCGCCCAATCGACCATCGGACTGAGCCGCCGCCGCGCCACGATACCCTGCGCGATTGCGCCGCTGAAGGCGGGAAAGGTCAGCGCGTGATCCTTGATGTCGAGCACCAGCACGATCTTGGCGTCTTCATTCGAGGCCCACGGTCCCGCCATCAGGGTCACGCCGGGCGGAAAGCCGTTGGTGACCACGCCGTTGATCAGATCGTAAACTTTCCTGAAGTCGTCCTTGGACGCGACGTTGAAGTAGATCTCATCGAGATAGAGCGGCATCGATTTTTCCTCCGTTGCGAGATTGGGTAAACGTCCCACGCTTCTTATATACAAATTTGCCGCGCGGCGGTTAGCGCGGACCAGCGCGCCGCGGCGCACCTTCAATGCGCCGGCGGAATAATCAGAGTGCCGCCGCCGCCCGTCGACGATGGCGATCCGCCCGGCGGCAGCGGCGCGCCGATCGCACTGGGCGGCGGTAGCGTGCCGGGCGGCGTGGTCAGCGTGCGTGAGAGATTTTCGACTTGCCGTTGCAGTTGCCGGGCCTGCGCGCTATTGCCGGCGGCGATCATCTGGCGCTCGAGCGCCGCCGCCGAACTATTGATGCTCTGCAATTGCTGCGCGGCTACCGTGGCGTTGCTGAGCCCCGCCGCCAGGTATTGCATCTGCAGCGCCGCGATCTGCTGCTGCAACGCTATCGACGCGGGCGACGGGACGGCGTTCGCGGCGGCGGCGCCGCCCGCACCCATCATCGCCATCCCCGGCGCCATCGCGGCGAGGCCCTTGGCCGCGACGATCGCGTTGGCGGCGCTCTGATTCGACGCCCCGTCGATGGTCGCGCCCGACGACGCCACCGCGCTCGACGGATTGGGAGTCATCACGTCGAGGCACGGTCCGGTCGGGTCGTCCTGCAGGACCATGATCGAGTCCTGGCGGATCGCGCCGGCCGCGCTCGGATAGATGTCGAAGGCGACGCTGGCGCCGCCGCCGCTTGCGGGGCTTACGCTGGTGACAGAGCCAATCGGCAGGCCGAGGTTATAGACCGGCGCGCCTTCGGCGAGTGTGCCGGGCTGGCCGAACTCGGTGTAATAGCGATCGGTCGGCAGGCTGCATCCGGCCGCACCCAGCGCGATCACGCAGGCGGCGAGCGCGGCGCATAGTGCGCGCATCGAGATCGAAATACGCACGGCCAATCCGTGCCGCGCGCTCAGGCGAACGCCGGCATCACCTCGCGCGCGAACAGGTCGAGCGTCCGCGGCGGTCCGAAGTCGCCGAACATGATCGTGAAAAAGGTGATCCCCTGGGCGACGCGGGCGCGCAATTGCTCGACGATCTGCGGCGGCGTGCCCTTGATCCCGGTGATCGAAAACGGTTTGAGCCGTCCCGCCATCTTCCACTTCTCTTCGACCTCGGCTTCGCTGGCGCCGAGGCAGACCAGCAACTGCTCGGAGATATTGATCGATTTGATATCGCGCCCGACCGCCGTGCAATGCGCCTTGAGCACGTCCAGCTTGTCGCTGAAGCTCTTGTAGCCGGCCGGGCAATTCCAGCGGTCGGCGTACTGCGCGACGATCCGCAGCATGACCTTTTCGCCGCTGCCGCCGATCGTGATCGGCGGATGGGGCCGCTGGATCGGCTTGGGATTGTTGATGGCGTCGTCGAGCTTGAAGTAGCGGCCGGCAAACGACGCGCGCTTTTCGCCGAACAGCAGCTTCAGGATCTTGAGCCCCTCTTCGAGTTGGCGCAGCCGCGCGCCCATGGTGGGAAATTCGTAGCCGTAGCCGCGATACTCCTCGTCCATCCAGCCCGCGCCGAGCCCGATTTCGAGCCGGCCGCCGCTCACGTGATCGATCGTGGTCAGCGCCTTGGCGAGCAGCGCCGGGTTGCGGAACGAATTGCACAGCACCAGCGTGCCGATGCGCAACTTTTCCGTGCGCGCCGCCACCCCGCTCATCAGCGCCATCGATTCGAGGCAGTCGGCGTCGGGGATACCGCGATTCCAGAAATGATCGACGAACCACAGCGAATGGTAGCCGAGCTGTTCGGCCTGCGTGGCGCGATCGGCGATCGCCTTGAACGACATCCCGGCCTGGGGCGAGAAAATTCCGAATTCGGCTGTCCGGCTCATCAGGTACTCCCGTCGGTCGAATCGCGTCGGTTGAATGCATCCGCAATGCGGCACGCAGTTTCTGTTTCGCACGGCCTCCGCGCCGGGTCAACGCCCGCGCCCACGCAGCGAGCGTCGCCGCGCTGCGCGAACATGCTATAACGGCGCGCACGGTACGATCGATGGAGCATTCGCTATGGGGCTAGTGCGCGGAAGAAATGCGCTGTGGCGCGGCGCGGCAAGCGCATTTGCGATCGCGATCGGATTCGCACTCGCGATCGGCGCGGGATCGTCCGCATCGTATGCGGATTCGTCCGCGCACGCTGCGCGCGATGCCGCGCCGGGCACGAGCGGCGCCGCGGCGCACTTCGCCGTGACCGCCGCGGCGCATCGCATCCCGAATACGCCCGGCATCTACGAGGCCGGCTGGACGGCGCGGCGCGGACCCTCGCCGTTCGACCGCATCGGACTGCATCGCCTGATCCGCGGGCCGCTTCCACAGGCGCGGCCCGAGGTTGTCGTCCTCTATCTGCCGGGCACTAACATGAACGGGACGATCGCCGTGAGCGATCCGCGCTATTCGCTGCCGATCTTCATGGCCGCCCATGGCGTCGATTTCTGGACGCTCGATTACCGCACGCACTTCATTCCGCCGGCCACGCCCGCCGCGCAGCTTGGCGAACTTCGCGGCTGGAACAACGCACTGTTCGAGTCGGATATCGCGGCGGCCGCGCGCTTCGTGATCGCGGCGAGCGGGACGCGCAAAATCTTTATCGCCGGCTTCAGCCGCGGCGTGAGTTTCGCCTACCTGTTCGCCGCGACCCATCCGGACGAGGTTCGCGGGTTGGTGATGTTCGACGGCTGGATCCCCGAGAACCAGCCGTCGGCCGCGCCGCCGCCGGGCGTCTATGCCGACGATCTGGGCGGCGCGCATCTGACCTTCGACAAGCGCCAGGCGCTGCTCGAGGCGGTGATCCGCAATCCCGACGGCCCCGCGCCGATCGCGCAGTTCAAGACTGCGCGCGAAAATCTCGCGCACGTGGTCTATGCGTCGGCGGCCTTCGGCGGGCACGGCGGGCTGGCCAATCCGCAGGGCGGCTTTTCCGACGCGACGATTCTGGCGCGGATAATGATTGCGTACGATCGCTATTGGCCGGCGGTGCAGGACGGCGAGAATTCGTTCACGCCGGCGATCCGCGCGCAACTCGCACAATCCAGAATTCCGGTGATCGCCTTCAGCAGTACCAATATCAGCGCACAATGGCCCGCGCGCGTCGCGCATTCGGCCTCGGCGACCGGCGGTACCGACGTGACCGTCCTGACGCGCAATGGATGGGGGCATCTCGACCTGATTTGCGGAACTCAGGCGCAGGCCCGCGTGTTCGATCCCGCGCTGACCTGGCTCATGCGGCATCGGGAGCACGTGGACCCGATGCATCGGGGAGGCCCGCCGCCGACGGTTGGCGCGGCCGGATTATAAGCGCCGCCGCCAGCGCCCACATCCCGAAGGGAAAACCGGCCAGCGCCCAGAGGAGCGGCGAGCGTCGGCGCCGCGCCGCGATCACCGCGGTCAACGGCGCCAGCGCCGCATCGACCGCCAGCGACGTGGCAAGCATGCCGGCGGCCGGCCCGTGAAAGCGCGTCAGGGCAAAGCCCGACGCCCATCCCACGATGATCGCCACGGTCTCCATCGGTTGGCCTCTCGCACCACCCTATATATAGTCGATCGCGATGGCACGACGTGAAGTGGAAAGCCTGATCGCCCGGTTGCGGCAGCTTAGTGAAGCGGGCGCCGCCAGTTTCTTCAGCGAACTGATGGCCAACGACGGGTTGCGGCGGCGCGTCGGCAAGGCCGGCGAGCAGTTCTTCTCGAACAAGCAGAGCTTCGATCGCAACGTCGAAACCGTCCTCGACTTCGTCAGCATTCCCTCCAAGCGCGACGTGCGTGAACTCAAGGCGCGCCTCGACCATCTGAACGGCCAACTGGTCAACCTTAGCATGAAGATCGATCGCATGCTGGCGGCGGGCGATCGGCGCGTCGTCGCGGCGGCGCCCAACCCGTCCGCGCCGCGCAAGCCGTCGGTGCCGCGCAAGCGCACCACTCCGCGCACCGGCAAATCCTGATTTGAAATTCCCGGCACGCGCCACCCGCCGCGCAGATCGCACGGCGTGATTAATTAAAACCGCGGCCGGTTCTGTCACCCTGAGCGCAGCGAACGGGTCCCGCATCCGGGATTCTTCGCAACGCTCAGAATGACAACCATAACGGGCACTCTCGCCATTCTGAAGCCAGGCAAAAATCTGGATCCATGCGCTGCGTTCGTCCAGGTGATTTGCCGAAGCCGGCGTTAATTCTCGACCGCATGCAGGCTGCGCGCGATCGCCGCGAGGTCGGCCAGCGTGCGCGGCTCGTGGCCCAAATCGGGTGCGGCGATCAGCGGCACGTCCGCCGGCATGACCGCGCGCAAGGCCGCGATCGCGCCGGCTTCGCGTGCTCTGAGCGCGGCATAATCCTCAAGGTTGCGCGCGAGCTTGCGCTTGAGCGCGGGCGTGATCGCCGCACTCGCCAGCGCGGCCGGGTCGGGCGGCGCGGGCATCAGACGGTTGATCGCGATCGCGCCGACCGCGAGCCCCAGCGCGCCGAGCGCGGCGGAAAATTCGCGCGCCTGTGTGACACGCTCGGCTTCGGGCGTGGTGACCAGCACGATAAAGCTGCGCGGATCGCGGATCAGCGCCTGGGCCTCGGCGGCGCGCGCGGCAAAGCCCGCGTACATCCCGCCGAAGTTGCGCACGAACGATTGCACGTCGCCCAGCAGATGGAGTCCGGTCAGGCGGTCGAACGCGCTCAGCACCGCCCGCGCCGCCAGGTCGAGCATCGCCAGCGGACCACGCATCGCGCCGTGGCGCACGCCCAGCAGGGCGACCGCGCGCGAGTCGAGCAGATCGAGCATGCGCCGCGGCGCGTCGAGAAAATCCAGCGCCTCGCGCGCTGGCGGCGTGTCGAGCACGATCCGGCCGGTGGTGGCGTCGCGCGTCAGTTCGAGCAGCCGCTCCATCGCCATGTAATCGGCGACCCCGGCCATCGCGTTGGACAGATTGCGGTAGATGCGATCGGCCAGGATCGCGTCGCGCGCGGCGGGCGAGGGCGCGTGGCGCTCGATCAGCCGATCGAAGGTCGCCTTGGGGTCGAGCTTGAGCGCGCGCAGCCGTGCCCCGCGCCGCGCGCCCAGCCCGTCGAGCGCGACCGGCTGCGGCTCGGCGTCGCTCGCGTCGAGCGCCAGCGCGTCGAGCAAGCGCGGCGCCGGATCGACCGTCATCACGTCGACCGCGCGGCCGCCGAGCGCATCGCCGATCGCGATCGCGGCGCTGAGCGTGGTCTTGCCCACTCCGCCGGGTCCCAGGCAGATGACCAGGCGGCGATCGCCCAGCTCCCGCGCCAGATCGAACGATGACGCCGGCGGCTTCATCGCGCGCGCGGCTCGGCGCCCCCGAGCAGGCCGGCCGCGAGCCCGGCGCTCATCGCGTCGAGTTCGAGCGCACCGAGCTGCGCCGCGTATTGCATCGGCAATTCGACCACACCGAGCCCCGCGCGCTTGAGCTCGCGGCGGGCGTGGACGGCGAACTCGGCGGCCGCGCGGCGGCGTTGGGCGAGCGCGCGATGGCCGCCGAGGGCCGGCATCCGATCGATTTCCGCGGCCGTGAAGAGTGCGGGCGCGACGCCGTTGAGAATCGCGCTGATTGATTCGATCCCGAGTTGGTCGCGCAGCGTGCCGGCCGCCTCGATCGCCTCGCGCAAGGCCAGCTCCTCGGGCAGCACCGTCAGCACGACGCCGAAGCGATTGCGGTCGGCCAAAAACTCCTCGACCGCGCGGGCCAGCCGGTTGAGCGTGCCGATTGGCGCGAGACCCTTGATCGTCCGGGCGACGGCGAGCAGTTCGAGCGCATGGCCGGTGGCCGGCGCGTCGATCACGGCGAAGCGATCTTCCAGCGCGGCGCGCCCCGCTATCAGCCGCAGCCGGTCGATCATCAGGAAGGCTTCGAGGCCGGGCAGCGCGGCCGTCACGTAGCCGAAGGTCCGGCTCTTGAGCATCCGGCGCGAGATCGCGCGCAGCGGCACGATGCGCTGGATAAACGCCTCGAGCTCGGCGCGCGGCGTCAGCGCCGCGAGTTCGAGCGCACCGTCGAGGATGGTGGTCGCGCTCCCAGCATAGTTCGTCGCCACGTGCACGTCCGGCGCGACCCGCGCATCCGGCGCGGCGCTCGCCTGATGGCCCAGGATGCGCGCTGCCGATTGCCGCCCGTCGAGGTCGGCGAGCGTGGTCGGACGCCGCCGCGCCATCGCGCAGGCCAGCGCCGCGGCGACGGTGCTCTTGCCCGTGCCGCCTTTGCCGGTCACGAAGATCAGTCGCGGCAGCGCCATCGGCTAGAATCTAGGCGCGGCCGGGCGCCTAGTCCACCACGAGCGTTTTTCACGGTTTTCGCGGCCGCCGATCCCCGCCGCCAGGATCGCTCGCGCCCAGGGGCTTGCGCACCACCCGGCGAACGCGGCACGCTACGTCCGACGTGAACACAACCGATCCATCCGCGGCGCTGATTGCTCTATCGGGCGCAAAATCTTGCGCACCATCCGGCGCATCATCAGACGCACCGTCCGGGTCTCTCGCGATGGCCTCGATGCTGCTCGGGATTCCGCCGCGCCATATCGCGCTGTTCAAGTCGCTGATCGAGTCCTACGATAATCTCGTCACGATCCGCACCGAGGATCCGCACAACCATCGCATGCGGCTCTACTACGCGCCCGAGTCGGCCGCCGAGGTCGAGGAACTGATCGACGCGCTGACCGGCGAATTTTCCCTCAGCCGTCTCGCCTGACCTCAAGCCGCGCGGACGTTGACCGCGTAATCGCGGCCCGCCCACGCGCCCGAGGCGTGCCAGCGAAACGTGAAGCGCAGCGGCGCGCGATCGCCCGGCGGGAATTTTACGTCGACGTAATGCAGCGCGACGGCGGTGGTGGTCGAGTTGCTGTCGTGGAGGGTGCACCATTCGTCCTTGCTCCAATGGAGCAAGAAGGGCTCGAGCGCCTGGATGCGCAGGGTGGCGCCGGCCGGAATCGACTGGACCTGGCGATTCTGTTTCCACACTTCGAGGTTGCCGCGTGCGCGGCCGTTCAAGTAGCGCTCGGCGACTTCGGGAATCAGATCGAAAACCCGTTCGTCGGCGATCGATCGCAGCAGCTTGATATACTCGGCATGCGCCCACATCAGGGGCATCGCGGCGCCGGTCGGCTTGCCGAAGTACAGCCGCGCGTGGTGGTTGTCGGCGCTGTCCCAGATCTGTTCGGGCAGCAGCTTGGTGGGCGTCGCGAAATTCTCCATCGCGCGCAGATACGGCCTCGCGTCGCGGCCCGCCGCGAGCTCGTAATGGCCGCGCTCGCCGGTCAGCAGCGGCCACGGCCGCCCGGTGCCCCATACGTCGAACGGGCCGCCGTCGTCGCGCTGCCCGTAGCCATCGTGATTGTAGCGCCGCCAGCACGGCCCGGCCGGAAAGTCGGTCTTGAGCACCGCGTCGATCACGCGGATCGAATCCTCCATCAGCGGGTCGCCGCCGCGGCGGATTCCGTAGCGCACCAGCTCCAGGAAGCCGCCGTCGACGATCTCGCCCGCCAGGTACTGCCAGCGCGCGCCCGGCGCACGGTTGCGAATCGGCACCAGCCCGTGATCGGGACTTTCGTCGGGCGACGGATTGTTCACGTCCTCAGGATTGATCCGGATGTAATGGCGCGTGATGCCCGGCACCAGTGTGCCCTTGTTCGTTACGGTCCACGCCTCGACGTGCGCCTCGATAAAGTCGGCGTACTCGCCGAGATAGTTCGCCGAGGCCTCGTCGCCGCGCAGCCGGGCAAAGGCCGCCGCGCAGACCAGCGCCGCGATATTGCTCGCCAGGGTCGAGGGCGAGTAGCCGGTATTCTCTTCCCAGCGCTCCTGCGGCGTCGCCGGTCCGTGGCTGATCAGGTATTGCGCCGCCTTGAGCACCATCGGGTACGGATCGAAGTCGGCCAGCGCTCCGGCCGTATGCAGCCGCCAGGCGAGCATGATCGGAAAGGCCACCTCGTCGAGCTGGATACCGCTCCAGTAGGGGTCGCCGTCGACCCAGAAATTCTGCGCGAAGCCGCCGTCGGCCTGCTGCGTGCAGGCCAGGTAGATGAGCGCGCGCAAGGGCGTCGAGGTGTCGCCCGCCGCGAGCAGTCCGGTGGCGCTGTTGACCATGTCGCGCGTCCACACCAGATGGTAGCCGCCGAGATCCTCGTCGCCCTTGATCTCGCCCCACGGAATGCTCAGCGAGGCGATCAGCGCGCCGGGATAGCTCTTGTCCTCGTGCGCCATGATCAGTTCGCGGCTGCGCCGATAGAGCATCCCGCCGTCGCCGGTGACCTGCTCCAGCGGATGCAGCCGGCGCACCGCGCGTTCCCATTGCTCCAGGAAGCGCGTGCGATGCTCGATAAACGGCCGGCCGATCGACTGAAACAGATTGGTCACCGCGCGATGCAGCGATCGGCCAAAGGCCAGCCCGATCGTGAAGTGATAGCCGCCGCGCAAATCGATCTCCCCGGTCAGCGCCAGGTTGCCGTCGGTGGCCGCGGCGAACTCGTGGATCATCTTGTAGCCGTGCGCGAGGTCCTGCCAGCCGTCGGTCGTGCCAACGTAGCCGCATGATCGGCGCACGAACGGCGCCGTCGCCGCCAGCGCCAGCCACGTGCCGCCTTTATTCGCGGTCAGGAATTCGCGCCCCGCGATCGATGCCGCGTTGCCGTTGTTGCCCCATCCGCCCACCTCCAGATGCGGCGCGAGCAACACGTACACGTGCAGCTTCTTGAGGAAGTCGGGGTCGCCTTCGAGCTGCGTGTCGATCAGCACGCACGGCTGATGCGGATCGGTGATGACCTCGGCGATCAACTTGTAGCGCCCATGCGGATCGGCGTTGGTCATGCGCACGCCCAGGCCGTGGCGCCCAAGGTATTCGATACTGGTTTCGAGATGGCGATGGGCGTCGTGGAAAAACGTCTCGCCGTCGGTCACCAGGAACTGGAAATCGCGGATTTGCGGCCGGTCGAGCGTCGGAAAATAGATCTCGCTCAGCACCCCGCGCGAGACCGTGAACCAGATGCGGCTTGAGGTCGAGTAGGCGGTGCCGATAATGTCCTTGGCGCTATGCGTCCAGCGCGGCTCGATTCCCGGTCCGCCGTCCGCGACGGGCGCATATTCGAGACTTGCCATAATCTGTGGAGCCCCTTCCCCGCAATGCTACGCGCGTTGATCCAATGATTGGCGCCGGGGTTCAGCCGGTCCCCGCGACACCCTCCGCGGGGCTCTGCCGCGCGCGAAAGAAATACGCCACCAGCACGCTCAGCCCGTACAGCGCGAGCAGCGGCGCCGCCAGCAGAAACGGCGACACCATGTCGGGCGGCGTCAGCGCCACCGCCACGATGAAGATCGCCAGCACCGCGTAGCGGAAATATCTGATCATCATGCGATAGTCGATGAGCCCCAGGCGCGTCAGGAAAAACGCGAAGATCGGCATCTCGAAGGTGATCGCGAAAGCGATCAGCAGCTTGGCCGAAAACGCCAGGTATTCGCTGATCCGCAGCGTCGGCGTCACCCCGATGCTCGCGTACTGATCGAGGAAAAACGCGTAGCCGATCCTGAACACCACGGCCCAGCAGAAATAGCCGCCGGCCAGAAAAAAGATCGTCGCGAACAGCACGAACGGCAGCGCCATCCGCCGCTCCGATTCGTACAGTCCCGGCGCGATAAACTTCCAGATTTCGTAAAATACCACCGGGCTCGCAAGAAACAGCCCCGCGATCAGCGCGACCTTCATCTTGGTGAAAAACGCTTCGCCCACCCCCGTGCCGATCAGCAGCACGGTCTTGCCGTGGGCCGCCGCATGCAGTGGCCAGGTCAGCGCCGCAAACAGCCAGTCGGCGCGGAAGTAGGCGATCAGAAAGCCCACCGCGATCGCGATCACCGAACGAATCAGCCGCCCGCGCAGCTCCTTGAGATGCTCCAGCAGCGGCATCCGCGCGCTCGCGGCGCCGGCCGCGCTGCTGTCGATCCGCGCGCTCGCGCCGGGCACTGGCGGTGGTGCCGGCGGCGCGGGCGGTGGAGATGTGGATGCTTGCGGATCTGGCGACAGCGACGGTGCTGCCGATGCCGCGACGGACGGCCCCTCGCGATTGTCGCCCGGCGAGTCGCCCGCTCCGGCCGCGCCTGGCGCGTCTGCCGCGGGCGGCGGCGCTCCGCCGGGCGGATTGATCTCGTCGCTGGCCATGCCGGTCGGGGGGCGTTATCGTGGCGCCGTGGGATCGGCGGACGTGTCAGCTTTGGCGGATTCGGCGGCGGCAGCCGGCCGCATTGTAGCGGCCGCCGGGGGCACGGCTTCGGCGGCCGGCCGAAGCGCATCGGCCATCGGATTGACCGCGCGCGCCGGACGCGCGGCGGCCGGTTCGTCGATCACGCCGCTCAGTTCGCGCACCACCAGGTTGCTCGCCAGGCGCAATTCACGCAGGATTTTACCCACACCGCGCATCACGTCGGGCAGATTGTCCGGCGGAATCACGATTAGCGCGATCACTAGAATTACGATTATTTCCACGCTACCCAGACGCTGCGTCAGTTCCGGTGCCGGCCGGCTCGGCGATCGCGATGCCGCCAGCGCACCGCGTCGATCCATCCGGCTGTCACGGCTTGCCCGTCCCGCAATGATCGTGAAGCCGTCCGTGGGTGTCAAACGATGAACCGCACCGCGCTCATCGCCGACCGCCGCTACCTCGATCATTTTGGCGGCCGGCTGCATCCGGAACGCCCCGAGCGCGTCGCCGCCATGATCGCGATGGCCGCGCGGCTTAAGCGCCCCAATCTGGCGACGCTTGCGCCGCGCGAGGCGACCATCGCCGAGCTTGAACTCTGCCACGGCGCGGGCTACGTCGCCACGGTCGCGCGCACCGCCGGTCTCGCGCATACCAGCTTCGATCCCGACACCCACACTTCGCCCGCGACCTTCGCCACCGCCCGGCTGGCCGCCGGCGGCGTGCTGACGGCGGTCGAGGCGGTGCTCGGCGGCGCGGCGCACAACGGCTTCGCGATCGTCCGTCCCCCCGGCCATCATGCGCGCCCGGACCACGCGATGGGCTTTTGCTTCTTCAACAACGTCGCGATTGCGGCGCGGTATCTGATTGATCGCCACGGCCTTAAGCGCGTGCTGATCCTCGACTGGGACGTTCATCACGGCAACGGCACGCAGGAAATTTTTTATCCCTCGCCGCAAGTCCTCTACATCTCGACCCATCAGTCGCCATTCTATCCGGGCAGCGGGATGTTCGACGAGGTCGGCGCGGGCGCGGGCGCCGGCTTCACCGTCGACGTGCCGCTGCCGGCCGGCTTCGGCGACGCCGAATACCTGCGCATCTTCGACCATCTGCTGATGCCGATCGCGCGCCAGTTCAAGCCCGAGTTCATCCTCATCTCGGCCGGCTTCGATTGCCACTACCGCGATCCGCTGGGCGGGATGCGCGTGACCGCCGACGGCTTCGCCGCGATGACCCGGCGGATGAAGCGGCTGGCCGCCGAGAGCTGCGGCGGCCGGATGGTCGCGGCGCTCGAGGGCGGCTACGACCTGCAGGCGCTCGAAGAGGCGGGCCGCGCGGTGATTGACGAACTCGGCCGCGACGACGGCGAGCCGATCGCGCCAATGGCCGGTGGCGAGCGCGCGATCCCGGTGGTTCAGCGCGGCAAATATTTCCAGCAGCCGTTCTGGAAGCTCGATTGAGCGATCGCGCGCCCCCGCGCCTTGCCGCGCGCGGCCCCGGCGCGCCGCGCGAGTTCATGCTCGATCGCGATCGCCTGACCGTCGGCGCAGCGCCCGGCAATGACCTGCTAATCGAGGTGACGACGGTGTCGCGCCGCCACGCCACGCTCGAGCGCCGCGCCGGCGCCTGGCGCGTCGTCGACCATAATTCGACCAACGGGACCTTCGTCAACCGCGTGCGCGTGAGCGGCGAAGCGCCGATCAAGCCCGGCGACGAATTGTGCTTTGGCACGGCGTGCTACAGCCTGATCGATCCACCGCCGCGCCCACGCCGCCGCCGGGTCACCTACGCCGTGATCGTCGCGCTGGTCTTTGCCGGCGGCTTCGCGATCGCCGAATACCTGATCAATTGGGACCGCCTCGAAGGCGCACGCTTCGCCGGTGCTCCGGCGCCGCCGCCCGCGCTACCGGCGCTATCGCGGATACCGATCGCCTCGCCAGTGCCGTCCACGCTCGCGCGCGCCACGCCGTCCGCTCCCGCGCCGATCGCGTCAGTCGTGCCTGAATCGACGCCCGCGCCGGCCTCCGCCGCGCCGGATCCGCCGTGGCTCGCGGCCGTCAATAGTTACCGCACGCAGAGCGGTCTCGCGCCGGTCGCCAACGACGCGACGACCAGCCGCGGCGACCAGAATCACGCGCGCTACCTGGTCGAGAACTTCAAGGATTCGATCAGCCGCGGTATCGGCATGGGTGCCGCGATGCATCGCGAGGACCCCGCCAACCGCTGGTACACGGCCGCCGGCCAGGCCGCCGCCAACGCCAGCGACGTCGCCGAATGGCCCGGGCCGGCGCCGCCGCCCTCACCGCTGTGGGCGCTCGACGGCTGGATGAGCGGGCCGTTCCATCGCGTCTCGATCCTCAACCCCAGGCTGCGCAGTGCGAGCCTCGGGAGCTGGTGCGAGGATGCGGTCTGCGTGGTCGCGCTCAACGTCGTCGCCGGGGCGGCCGTGACCGCGATTGGCACCGCGCTGCCCAATCCGGTGCGGTTTCCGGCGCCGGACAGCACGCTCACGATGAATTCGTCGGAGGGTGAATGGCCCGATCCGCTGAGCGCCTGCCCCGGCTACGCCGCGCCGAGCGGCCTGCCGATCACCCTGCAGATGGCGCTCTTTCGCGCCGTCAAGCTCGATAGTTTCTCGCTCACTCTCGACGGCGCCGCGCCCGGCCCGATCGAGGCCTGCGGTATCGACGCCACGAGCTACGTCAGTCCCGACCCCGAGGCCCAGCGCCGCGGCCGCGGAACCCTGAGCGCCTACGGCACCGTGATCGTGGTGCCGCGCCTGCCGCTGGTGGCGGGACGCTATACGGTCGCGATCACCGCCGACGGCCAGCCCTACACGTGGTCGTTTACGATCGCCCCCGCCGCGGATTAAGCATCGAACGGATGGAAAACTTCACCGCAAAACGACGGAAAATTGTCTGACGTGAAATATCGCTTCGAGTACATAGAGCGAAAGGCGAAAAAATTCATTCTTGCGCGCGGCGCGCCGGTTACGACGATCCGCGGGGCGTTGGCGAGGGGGCATCGCCCGTGATATTCCCACTGGAGCCGACGTTGCCGAAACCCGGGCGTCGGCCCGTTACCCGCAGGAGGCTGGTATGAAGATCTCGATGTTCCATCTGATGCCCTACCGTGATTTGCCGGCGGATTTCGAAAAGCGCTACCAGTCGGTCTGGGTCGATCCGCCCTTTTGGGAGTTGGCCGATCCGGCCAGAGTCGGCCAGTATTACAACTGGACGCTCGACGAACTGACCTACGCCGCCAAGGCCGGGATGGACGGTATCTGCGTCAACGAACATCATCAGAATGCCTACGGCTTCATGCCCAGCCCCAACCTGATGGGCTCGGTGCTGGCCCGCGCGACCAACGGCCTCAACTGCGCGGTGGTCCAGATGGGCGCGACGCTGCCGACCACCAATCCGCCCATCCGGGTCGCCGAAGAGTACGCGATGCTCGATTGCATCAGCGGCGGACGGCTGGTTGCCGGGATGCCGCTGGGCACGCCGATGGACGCCAACCTCTGCTACGGCATCACCCCGATCGAGCATCGCGAACGCTACTATGAGGCGCACGATCTGATCATGAAGGCGTGGCAGTCGCGCGAGACCTTTGCCTGGAACGGCAAGTACTTCAAGCTGCCGATGGTCAACCTGTGGCCGCGTCCGATCCAGCAGCCCCATCCTCCGATATGGGTGCCCGGCGCGGGCAGCCTGAGCACCTGGGACTTCGCCGCCAAGCACGACCATTGCTACTGCTTCCTGAGCTACTACGGCAACAAGCTGGGCAAGCGCGTGATGGACGGCTTCTGGGAATTCGTCGCCAAGAGCAATCTCGATCCCAATCCGTACCGCGCGGGCTTCCTGCAACTGGTGGTGGTGGCCGAGACCGACGCGCAGGCCGAGAAGGACTACTACAAGCACATCAGATATTTCTACGATAAGTCGCTGCACATCCTGAACGAATACCAGATGATCCCCGGCAACCAGGACTATCGCAGCCTGACCAACAGCGTGAAGAACCTGCTGCCGATGCAGCTCGACCTGATGAATTCCGTGGCCAACTGGAAGTACAAGGATTTCGTCGACAACCAGTTCGTGATCGCGGGCAGTCCGGCCACCGTGCGCGATCAGCTCAAAGAGGCGGTCAAGAATCTGCGCGTCGGCAACCTGATGGTCCTGCTGCATATCGGCTCGATGCCGCATGAGCTGACGCTCAAGAATATCGACCTGTTCGCCAAAGAGGTCGCGCCCCATTTCCGCAATATCTGGGACGAGGACGGCTGGGAGAACAAGTGGTGGCCGCAGGCGCTGCGCGGCAAGATCAATCAGCCGGGGGCGAGCCACGGCACCGGCGCGGAGTTGCGCGCCGGCAAATAGGCGCGTCGCGACGGCTTACGGGGGACGGGGTAACGGCGCTCCGCACGCCATCGGGCGCGCGGTCGCCGCGATTGGATTCGCGAAAAATTTCAAGCGGGACAGAGAGCACAAGCAAATATGGCTGCCACTTCGGAACAGACCCTCAAACTCTGGGAAGACAAGGTTACCGCGCACGTCAAGGTCGCCGGCTCCGGTCCGGCGCTGGTCTACCTGCACAGCGGCTATGGCCTGGTATGGGACGAGTCGCTCGATCTCCTCGCGCGCGATTTCACGGTCTACGCGCCCGAGCATCCGGGCACCAGCGCGGGCGACCCCGACGCGGTCAAGCCGCTCGATGACGTCTGGGACCTGGTGCTCTATTACTACGAGCTGTTCGACAAGCTCGGCCTCGAAGCGCCGGCGGTGGTCGGCCATTCGTTCGGCGGGATGGTTGCGGCGGAAATCGCCGCCAACAATCCGCGCCGCGTGAGCCGCCTGGTGCTGATCGACGCGCTCGGCCTGTGGCGCGACGATACGCCGATCAAGAACTACATGGTGATGCCGCAGGCGCAGCTCGACGTGCTGATGTTCGCCGACCCCAAGCATCCCGCGCGCAAGCATGTCTCGATGAACCTCGAGGACGCCGAATCGATCATTCGGCTGACCTGGGCGCTCGGCTGCACCGGCAAATATATCTGGCCGATTCCCGACAAGGGGCTGCGCAAGCGCGCGCATCGTATCGCCGCGCCGACGCTGCTCATCTGGGGCAAGCAGGACGGGCTGACCAAGCCGATCTACGCCGAGGAATTCAAAAAGCTCATCCCCAATTCGCGCGTCGAATTGATCGACCATGCGGGGCACATGGCGCAACTCGAGCAGCCGGCCGCCGTCGCCAAGCTGGTACGCGAGTTCTTAAAGCACTGAGCCCGCGATCGTCCGATCGGTCGTAATTCGATGGCGTCGGCGATTGCGCCGGCGCCATCGCCGTTGGTGGCGGCATCTCCTAGTTTGCTCCTAATTTCGCGAAAGTT
>DATLRA010000115.1:0-50343 GCA_035534935.1 Binataceae bacterium (SeqCode) | reverse complement strand
GCCGGCCGAGGAGGTATGCAACGGCGGCGGCAAAATCCTGATGCTCGAGGGCGGCGCCTTCGACGGGATCCACGCGGCCATGATGGTTCATCCGGCGCCGATCGACATGGCCGCGCCGACCATGATCGCCGCCGCGATGTTCGACGTGCATTACACCGGCAAGGAGGCGCACGCGTCGGCCTTTCCCGAACTGGGGATCAATGCCGCCGACGCGCTGACCGTGGCGCAGACCTCGATCGGCCTGCTGCGCCAGCATATCCGCGACTCCGACCGCATCCACGGGATCGTGACCAAGGGCGGCGAAGCGGCCAATATCGTGCCCGCGCATACCGTCGCGCGCTACATGGTGCGCGCGCAGACCCTGGGTCTGCTCGACGATCTGCTGCCGCGGGTGCATCGATGCTTCGAGGCCGGCGCGATCGCGACCGGCTGCAAATACGAAATCGCCGGCGGCGACAAGCCTTACGCCGAGATGCGCCACGATCGCGCGATCGCCTCGCTCTACCGGCGCAACGCGATCGCGCTCGGCCGCAGCTTCGTCGATCCCGACCCCGCCCAGCCCCATCGCGGCGGAGCGCCGCGCGCGATGGGCGCGGGATCGACCGACATGGGCAACGTCTCGCTCAAGCTGCCGGCGATCCATCCGCTAATCGGGATCAATTCGATTCCGGCCGTGAATCATCAGCCGGAGTTCACCGCGCATTGCGCGACGCCCGACGCCGACCACGCGATTGCCGACGGGGCGATCGCGATGGCGTGGACGGCGATCGATATCGCGGGCGACGAGGCGCTGCGCAAGCGCCTGATGGGCGACGGGTGAGACCGCCTAATGCCACGTCCCCTGAATACCGGCGGTGTCGAGCGCCTTGATATCCTTGACGTGCACCGCCTGTCCCGAGCCCTCCGGCGCGTACCACGAAAAGCCCGACGGCTGATGCCACGTTTTCGTATTGACGATTGCATTGGCGCCTAATTGGCGCGCGCGGTCGGCCATCGAATCCAGCAGCGCATCGATCGAACCGTACCAGACCTTGCCTTCGTCAATCCTCGCGATCGGAACGGAATCGACGTTCGCCGGCAGCGCCTGGTCGGTAACGAAGACCTTATCGGTGCTTGGCGGGAAGCTGTTTTGCACCGGCGTCGTGTCGGTCGTGTTGACGACGATCATCGGGCTGTGCGCCGAACATCCCGCCACGACTAGCGCAGCCCCCAGCAGGTACAGTCGAAAAACCATGAGCGGCGGGCGTGCAAGTCTCACGTCCGCTCGTCGCATTAACCGACCGGCGGCAATTTGCCGCCACCGAGCGACGGCCTTCCCTGAATGTTCCACACTGACCTCCGCGCCGCGGAACGCATAGGTTATTTCGCGCTACTTGCGCGTCGGTGAGGCGGTCGCCGCGGGTGCGGCCATGGTCGATGGAGCTTTGCCCTTGCCGGTGGTGTCCGCCGCCTTCTTCTTGCATCGATAGACGCTGGAGGTCGAGATGCTCAGGTCGGCGGCGATGGCCTTGGTCTTTTTGCCGGCCTGGACTTCCGCCATGACCTTGGCGCAATCGACGCGCTTGCCGGCCGTCGCCCACGCGCTGCCCGGGCGTAATCCGCCGCCTGCCGCAAACGTCAGGGCTATCACCGCAATCACCAGGAATAATCTTTTCAGCATCCCATTCGCCTCCGTCCTTGACTGGCGCAATGCCTAACAAGAAGTATTTCAGAATTCAACAAAACTAAAGATCGCCAATAAGCGCGGAATAGCAAGCGCTAAAATTCGAGCATCACCTTGGTCTGCCGGGTCGGATGCTGTAACGCGGCAAACGCGCGCGGCAGGTCCGCCAGGCCGACCGTATGGGTAATCAGCGGATCGGTCGTGATGCGGCCCGAGGCCAGCACGGCGATTGCGGTTTCGACTTCGCCCGGCTCGAGACCGAGGCTGAAATTGACATCGAGTTCCTTGCTCATCGCAAGGCCGGGCGGAAAGCCGTCGTCCTCCATCGAGACGCCGAGGATTGTGACGCGTCCGCCGCGCGGCGCGAAGGTCATCGCCTGGGCCATCGTGCCCGGCTCGCCGATACACTCGAAGATCACGTCGGGACCGGTGCCGGTCAGCCGGGACATCGCATGGGCCGGGTTGTGCATCCGCGGATCGACGGCGGCGTCGGCGCCGAGCTTGAGCGCGAGTTCGCGGCGGTCGAGCAGGAATTCCGCGACCACGATCGCGCGCGCGCCGGCAAAGCGCGCCCACAGCAGCGTCATCAGGCCGATCGGCCCCGCGCCCATGATCACGCAGCTTTGGCCCGCGGCGAAGCGCGCGCGGCGCAGCCCGTGCAGTCCGACGACCAGCGGTTCGACCGTCGCGCCGGCGCGAAAGCTCATCCCGGGCGGCATCTTGAAGACGCTGCCGGGGCGGGTCTTGATCAGCTCGGCGTAGCCGCCGGGAACCTCGCCGAAGCCGACCAGTTGCATCGCGGTGCAGGTAACGGCCGCCGCCGCGCGGCAATTGGCGCAGGCGCCGCAAGCCAGGTAGGACATCACGACCACCGGGTCGCCCGGCGCGAAGCCGCTCACGCCGTCGCCGATCTGTTCGACCGTGCCGGACAGTTCGTGGCCCATGATCGTTCCGGGCGGCATCTGGACGGTTTTCGCGGTCGCGGCGTGCAGGTCGGAGCCGCAGATGCCGCAGTTGCGCACGCGCACGACGATTTCGCCGGGAGCGGCGATCGGATCAGGTATATCGGCGATTTCGAGCGGCGCGCCGGTCGCCTTGAACACGCATGCTTTCATAATGGTCCGGCGAGCATAGCGAAATTCCGCGCCGGGTGCGCGCGGCGCGCGTGATGAGGCGTCAGGTGCGCCGCGCATTCGCGATGCGCCAGCCGCGGGACGGCGGGACGGCGGCCCGTGCGCCATCGTCCCGCCGGTCACGAAGATCTGCCGTGCGGCTCAGCTATTTCTTGAGATGGGGAAACTTCGGCGGACGCTTTTCCTGCATTGCGCCCACTCCCTCGGCCAGGTCGGCGCTGAAGAAACCCAGCATCTCGAAGGCCAGCGACGCGTCGAAATGCGGTCCGAAGGTCTTGAGCCAGTTGTTGAGTGCGCGCTTGGTGAAGCGCGCCGCCTGCTGCGGACCGCGCGCGACTTTGCGCGCGACCTCGAACGCCTTGTCCATCAATTGATCGGCCGGCACGCACAGACTCACCAGGCCGATCCGCTCGGCCTCCTTGCCGTCGATAAAGTCCGCCGTGATCAGGTAGTACTTGGCTTTCGCCATTCCGCACAGCAGCGGCCACAGGATGACCGCGTGGTCGCCGGCCGCGACGCCCAGGCGCAGATGGCCATCGGTGATGCGCATCGCTTCGGAGGCGATCGTGATGTCGGCCATGAAGGCGACCGCCAGGCCGGCGCCGACCGCGACGCCGTTGATCGCCGAGATGATAACCTTTTCGCAGTTGATCAAATTGTAGACAATATCGCCCGCTTCGCGCATCGCCTGCGAGATATTGGCGTGATTGCCCTTCATCGTCTCGATCATCGAGAGGTCGCCGCCGGCCGAAAACGCGCGTCCCTTGCCGGTGATGATGACGACGTTGGTCTCGGGGTCGTCGTCGACATCCTTCCAGACCCGGCTCAGCTCCCAATGGAGACGGGCGTTGGTGGCATTGAGCACGTCGGGGCGGTTAATCGTGATCAGCAGGATGCCGTCGTCGTGACGCTCGAAAGTGAGAAACTGGTATTCATCGTAATTCATCGGCCTGTTCTCTCCGGGGGCGGTGCGAAAATTGCGGCGCCGGCCGCGCCGATGCCGCGCACATCGTCCGATTCATAGCGCACCAGGCGCCCCGCGTGAAATCGCAGCGATCGCGCACCAGACGCCGATGCGAGCAAAATATGCGTGCGTTGGGCCGGCGCCGTCCGCTCGAGGCGGCGCCGGCCAGTCGCCAGGAGCCTTGTTGGTTACTTCGCGGCGGCCTTGGCGTAAATGTCCATGACCTTGTTGAGCAGGGCGATCGCCTCGGGCTTGGGCCGCTGAAACGAATTGCGCCCGATGATCGATCCGTAGCCGCCGCCCTGCGCGATGCCGTTGATGCCTTCGAGCAGCGACTCGTCGCCCTCCTTGGGACCGCCCGAGAAGATCACGATACGCCGTCCGTCGAAGCAGCTTTGCACCACGTGGCGCACGCGCTCGGCCAGCGGCTCGAGCGGGATGCGCTGGGCCTCGTAGACCTTCTTGGCCTCGGCCAGTTCAAGATGGGAGGTCGGCAGCTTGACCTTGACGATATGCGCGCCAAGCTGCGCCGCGATCTGCGCCGCGTAGGCGACCACGTCGAGCGCGGTCTCGCCGGCCTTGCTCAGGCTCGAGCCGCGCGGATAGGACCAGACGACGACGGCGAGGCCGCTGGACTTGGCCTCCTCGGCGATTTCGCGCAACTGCTCGTACATCGCGCGCCGCTCCGACGAGCCGGGATAGATCGTGAAGCCGACCGCCGAGCATCCCAGGCGCAGGGCGTCCTTGACGCTGCCGGTGACGGCCGAAATGGGATCCTTCTCGTCGAGCAGCAGGTCGTGATTATTGAGCTTGAGGATGAGCGGGATTTCGCCGGCGAACTCGGCCGCGCCGGCCTCGAGAAAGCCCAGCGGCGCGGCGTACGCGTTGCATCCGGCGTCGATCGCCAACTGGAAGTGGTAGAGCGGATTGTAGGCCGGCGGATTGACGGCAAAGCTGCGCGCCGGGCCGTGCTCGAAGCCCTGATCGACCGGCAGGATGACGAGCTTGCCGCTGCCGCCGAGCCGTCCATGATTGAGAAAGCGCGCCAGGTTGGTGCGCACGCCGACGTTTTCGGAGTCGTAGTAGGAAAGAATTTCGCGGACTCGCCTGGTCATCATGGGACTTAATTTCTCCTCGTTTCGCGAGTATCTGCGCGCAATATAGGCGCGGTGAAAGCGATTAGCTAGAGCATCGCGGCGCCCGCCCAGGCGGCGCCGAGCAGCGCGGCCGACGGATTGAGCGACACATGGATTCCGATCCGCGCGAGCGTCGGGCGAAGCCGTCCCTTGTCGAGGAAGGCTGCGACGAATTCGCGCCGGCGCAGAAACGGCAGGATCTTCGGCGCGATTCCGCCGCACAGGTAGACGCCGCCCAGCGCCAGGTATTTGAGCGCGAGATTCGCCGCTTCGGCCGCATAAATCATGGTGAACAGCTCGAGCGCGTGGACGCAGCGCGGGTCGCTCCCGTCGATCGCGGATTCGCCGATTACCGCCGACGGATCCGCGGCGGCCATCCGCGCGGTGAGCCAGGCCGGCTCGGCGCGCGGGGCCGAGGCCGCGAGGAAGCGGTAGATATTGTGCAGGCCGGGGCCCGACAGCACGCGCTCGAAGCTGACGTGGCCGAACTCGCGCGCAAGGAAATCGAGCAGCGCGCGCTGCTCGTCGCCGCGCGGCGCGAAGTCGCAATGACCGCCCTCGCCGGCCACCGCAAGGTCGCCGCCGGGCGCCGCGATCAGCGCCGCCTCGCCGAGTCCGGTGCCCGCCGCGATCACCGCGAGATTGGCCCGCGCCGCGCGCTGCTCGCCCGCTTGCAGGGTCTCGAGGTCGTCCGGCCCCAGATGCGCGATACCGTAGGCGGTCGCCTCGAGGTCGTTCATCAGGCGGGTCGGCACGCCGCCCAGCGCGCGGCCGATCGCGTCGCAGGCGATGCTCCACGGCACGTTGGTGGCGTGGCTGACGCCGTCGATCACCGGACCGGGCACGCCGAAGCAAGCGGCGTCGGGCCGCTCGCCGGCGGCGAGAAAAGTCGCGCAGGCCTGTTCGAGTCCAGGAAATTCGCTGGTCGGAAAAATCCGGTCGCGGATTGGCGAGAGATTGCCCGCCGCGGCGCGGTAGAGCCCAAGATGGGTCTTGGTGCCGCCGATATCACCCGCCAGTATCACGCCCGCCATCGCGTCGGCTCCGGTCGTTCAATCCGCTGCTTCACTGATCCATGGTACCCCGTGGGCCGGATGGCGAAAGAGGCGCGGGCGGCGGCTGACGCCGCGCCCGTGCCCGTCACAGCGAGCGCCAGGCGCGGCCGTCGCGCGCGATCAGCAGGGCCGACTCGGTCGGACCCCACGAGCCGGCCGCGTAGGGAAACGGATCGGCGCCCGACTGATCCCAGACGTCGAGAATCACCTGCACGAAGCGCCACGCCGCCTCGACCGTGTCGCGCCGCATGAAGAGCGTCTGGTCGCCGACGATCACGTCGCTCAGCAGCGTCTCGTAGGCCTCGGGCGACGCCGTCTTGTAATGGAAATCGACGTTGACCGGATTGAGCCGCAGTGTCTGGCCCGGCACTTTCGAGATGATATTGAGCGCGAGCCCCTCGTCGGGCTGGATGCGAATCAGCAGCATGTTGGGCGAGAGCGCCGGCGCGGGCCGCGAATTGTAGAGCACGCGCGGCACGTGCTTGAAGTAGATCGCGATCTCGCTGGCGCGCTTGGGCAGGCGCTTGCCAGTGCGCAGATAAAAGGGCACGCCGGCCCACCGCCAGTTTTCGATATAGCACTTGAGCGCGACGAAGGTTTCGATCTTTGAGTCGGGCCGGATGTGCTCCTCGCCCAGGTAGCCGCGCGCCTTCTCGCCGCCGCACAATCCCTCTTCGTACTGGCCGCGCACGGCGACGCGATCGATGTCCGAGGGTTCGTAGGGGCGCAGCGATCGGATCACGTCGAGCTTGGAATCGCGCACCGCGTCGGGCTGGATCGATCGCGGCGGCTCCGACGCGATCATGCAGAGCACCTGCAGCAGATGGCTCTGGACCATGTCGCGCAGGGCGCCGGCCTTGTCGTAATAGGCCGCGCGCGTGCCGACGCCCTCCTGTTCGGCGACGGTGATCTGCACATGGTCGATATAGCGCGCGCTCCAGATCGGCTCGAAGATCGCGTTGGCGAAGCGCAGCACCATCAGGTTTTCGACCGTCTCCTTGCCCAGGTACTGGTCGATGCGGAAGATCTGGCCCTCGTCGAAGTAGCGCGCCATCTCGAGGTTGATCTCGACCGCGCTGGCGAGGTCGTGGCCGATCGGCTTTTCCACCACCACGCGGGTGAAGCCCTTGTCCGAGCCGGGTGGATTGACCAATCCGCCGGCGGTCAGGCCCGCGGCGCAGCGGTCGATGAAGCCGGGCGGAATGGCGAAGTAGAAGACCCGGTTGCCGGCGCTGCCGACCGCCTGATCCAGCTCCTCGAGTCGCGTGCGCAGCCGCTGATAGTCGCCCGCCTCGGTAAAGCTGCCCGTCACGAAATGGAGCATCGGGGCAAACTTGCTCCAGACCTCCTCGCTCAGCTTCTGGCGCGAGAACTCCTCGATCCCGTTGCGCGCGAAGGCGCGATAGGCGTCGTCGTCGAGGGTCTCCATCGAGAAGCCGACGATGGCGAATTTTTCCGGCAACTCATCATCGACCATCAGATTGTAGAGCGCGGGCAAAAGCTTGCGATGGCTCAAGTCGCCAGCGCCGCCAAAGATCACGACGATACAGGGGACTTCGAGCGACTTCGGATGAAGCGCCGAGAGGACATGAGGCGGCGGTAAAATGCGATTGTTGTGCGGATCAGACATCGTGATTGAATTCCCAGCGAGTGGTTAAGTGTCGCGGCGCGCACGCCGGAGTCGTCCAATGGAATTCTGGCCCGAGCGGCCATTCTCAAGGCTAACCGATGCGCAAATGCCACGAAAGCCACGCGCCTCCGGCCGCGCTTGCCCCGGAATTGAGTGCGCCAATCCGATTGTGTCGCCCAGACGGACCTATTGCGGCGCAATTGCGTCCTGCAGGACCAGCGTATGCAAATCTTCCTGGCGGAAAATCCCGGCGACGGCCCGCGTAATCGCGACCGACAGCACTTCACCCGGCAGATCGTAGATTTCGGTCTCGTCGGCCGGCGTCGCATTGGCCGGCGGGGTCGGCGGATCGCTGTAGTCGGCGTCGCTCTCGCCCGACCAGAAGGGCACCGCGAAGGGCGGCTTGAAGATCTCGACCTCGAGCGTGACCTGCGCGGCCGTGAACCACGCCGGTCCGCCCTCCTGGTCGGCGCCGCGCTGCTTGACCACCCACAGGCCGGTGATCTTCGACTGCAGGACGTAATCGGCGCTGCGCTCTTCGAGCGCCTGCGCGAGCGCGGCGGTCGAGGTCGACGAGACCATCCCGGCCTCCTTCGCGGCCTGCGCGATAGCGTCGCGGAACAGCGGTCCCAACTCGGGTCCGTAAAGCTGCTGGATGGTGCGTCCTTGATGGTTCAGGATTACGCCGATCGCGGGATGGCCCTGGTAGGGGTCGTGCGCGGCGCTGCCGGCCTGCTTGAAATCGCGCACGTCGGCCGGGGTCAGGACGACGATGCGCCGCGCGCTCGGATAGCTGTGCTGGTAGCCCTTAACCTGGAACGGGTAGTACTGCAGGGTCTGGATCGAAACCGGCGGCAGCCGGAGGTTTTCATCGTTGGTCGCCGCACATCCGGCGAAGATCCACGCCAACCCTAGTCCGAGGAGGAGTGCGGCGATGCGGCGCGGCATCGCGCGCTCAGCCTTGCGCGGCCTGGGCCCGCTCGCGAAACAGGAACAGGGTGCCGCCAATCTCGACGCGGTCGCCGCTTTTCAGCACGCAGCGCCCGCTGACCGGCGCGCGGTTGACCAGCACCTGTCCACCACCGGTCGAAGTGACGAAAAAACTCTTGCCCTCGTTGCGGATGATCGCGTGATGGGCGAGTACCGCCTGGTCGCCGAACAGGCCGATATCGCTCTCCTCGGCGCGGCCGATTATCGTCACCGGCTTGACCAGCGGATATTCGCGCCCTTCGCGCGCGTTGCGGCTTTGCGACCGCACGACCATCAGCCAGCCCCGCTTGAGCAGTTCGCTGACCAGGCCGACGAAGAAGCCGATCAGCGCGCCGATCAGGATAATCGCGATCGCGCGGCCAAACGCTTGTGGAAAGGTCGCGGTGAGCGCCTGGTAGCAGAAGCCGCCCGCCGCGCCGCCGGTCAGCCCGCCGATCGCGCCGTTGCGCCGGCGCGCGTTGGAATGCGTCGCCGAGCCGACGCCGAGCCCGACCGCGAGGCCGAGCACGGCCCATCCGAGGATGCGCCCGTTGAAGCCGCCGAGCAGGTCGAAGGCGATTTCGCCGATCAGCAGGCCGAGCGCGCCGCCGATCGCGCCGATCAGCGCGCCGACGCGGATCCCGCGCATCGCTTGTCGCCACTGGCCGACGCTGAGCGCTTCGATCGAGGCGAGAAACGCGCTGATAAACATCCCCACCAGCGCGCCCAGCAGCAGGTCGCGGCCATAGACCGAGCGGATACCCAAAAAGGGTTCCGAAGTGCCCCACGCGGCGAGGCCGCCGAGTCCGCCGGCGGCGGCGTAGAAGAGCAATTTTTCGCGCGAGACGTTACTGGCCATGCGCTGAAAGCATTACCTCTGCGAGGGTTCCGTTCAAGCACCCTCCCGCTAGGGAAGTTCCGCATAACCCCACTGTGTCATTTTGAGCGCAGCGAAAAATCCCGGGATTCTTCACGTCGCGGACTCCGTTCAGAATGACAAACTGACTTGCGCGGAGTTTTCCGGGTGCGCGGCCACGACGGACGCGCGGGCTGGCGCTGCGGCCTGCGTCCCGCTGGATGCGCTCAGTCGGCGTGGGTGGTCCACGTGCCGCGCTGGCCTGAGGGGGTCGATTCGAAGGTACCGCTCAGTTGATCGTGATTGCGCTGGCCCTCGAAGAAATAGGTTTCGCCGCCATAAGGAACCTGGAACTGAAGATGGTCGCCGCGCACGAAGCCTTCGATCGGGGTCATCCCGTAGCCGCTCAGATGGACCAGCAGTTCACCGTGCAGAAAGCCGTTGGGCTGCGGCCGCAGCCGCAACTCCATGCTGACGTTGCCGTGGCCGGCGATCCCGTCGATGGTGCCGGTGGCGAGCGTCGGTGTCTCGAGTCCGATGGCCGGCGAGACCCCGCCGCCGCTGGAACCACCGCCGCCGGCGCTCGCGGCCCCGCCGCCCGCACCACCGCCGCCGTAGGGCATCCCGGCATCGGCCACCACGCGGAACTTGCGCTGGGCGAAATACTGCCCGTTCAAGTAGAAATTTACGGTGTACTGGCCGGGCAAAAAGGCGCCGCCGGCGGAATTGCCGACGCGCCCGCTGAACACCGCGCGGTTGTTCGATTGCGCGACGGTCTGGACGTCGGCGACGCTGCCGAGCGTGCTGCCGTCGGGTCCGATATAGGCGGCGTCGACCCGATATTGATTGGTGTTGAGCCCGTACAGGCGATTCTGGAACACCGCGCGCCATCCGATGAACAGCACTTTCGAGACGTTGAAGGCGCTGGTCGGGCTCGAGAGCGCGGTGCCGTCCTTGGTGCTGTTGACGAACTCGATATTCTGCAGGGCGAGCGGGCGGCGCGTGCGCTCCTCGATCATCGCGACCCGGGCGGCGTCCTGCTTGGCCTTTCGCGCTTCGGCGCGGGCCGCGTTGGCGGCGTCGGCGTCGGCCTTCTCGGCGGCGGTGCGGGCGCTTAAGTCCGGCGTCACGTCGAAGCGCTGCTCGGCGAGGACCTGGTCGTCGGAGTAGAGCGCGATTTTGTAGCTGCCCGGGACGATCGGCGTGGCGTTGGGAATCAGCGCGACGCCGCTGAAGGCGGCCGCCGTGTCGTTGGGCCCGACGAAGCGGGTGTCGGGGCTCGAGGCGATCTGATTGCCCGACGGATCGAAAAAGCGTGCCTCGACCTGGTCGCTGCGGCCGTCGAGTCCGGTCATGTTGTTATGGAACGACGCGTCCCATTTCACGTACTGCGCGTTAGCCAGTTCGGTATCGGTAAACGAAGCCTTGGGCGCCGACAGCGGACTGCCCGAGCGGGTCGAGAGGACCAGCGTCATGCGCTCGAAGGCGAGCGGATGGGCGCGCGCCTGGTCGAGCAGCTCCTGATGCTTCCAGGGCAGGCTGTCGACGAATTGGGTCACGCCGAGCTGCGACTGGACGGCCGGATCCGAGTAGATGTAGGTCGCGCCGAAGGCCAGCCCGGCGATCAGCAGCGTGAACACGCCCAGGCCGATCGCGCGGCGGCGCCAGTTGGCCGGCTTGCGCCGCGGCCGCCGCGCGGCCGCCTCGGCGAACTCGGGCGGCAGCGGCGCCAGCGCCAGGTCGGCCGTGCCGCTTTTGGCGCTGACCCGCGACGCGCCCGCCGCGTCAAGCCCGCGCCCGTACAGCAGCATATCGCGGAATTCCTGCACCGAGGCCGGCCGCCCGTCCATCTCGTAGGCCAGCGCGCGGTCGATCGCGCCGGCCAGATTGGTCGAGATATCGGGGCGCAGCGTGCGCACGGGCGGAAAGCTGAAGGGCGGAAATTTTTCCGGATCGCGGCCGGTGACCACGTAATGCAGCGTCGCGCCGAGCGAATAAAGATCGCTGCGCGGATCGGCCACGCCCTGGTACTGCTCGGGCGGGGCAAAGCCCAGCGTGCCGATCATGGTGCCCTTGCGCGCCGCCTTGAACAGCCGCGCGATGCCGAAGTCGACCAGCACCACGCGCCCCTTCTCGGTCAGCATCACGTTCGACGGCTTCATGTCGCGGTAGACGATCGGTGGGACGAGCCCGTGCAGGTACGCCAGCACGTCGCACAACTGGCGCGCAACGTCGATCACCAGCCCTTCGGGCAGCGGGCCGCCGCGCGCCGCAAGCTCTTCCTCGAGGTTGCGCCCCTCGACGTACTCCATCACCAGGTAGTGGCGGTTCTGGTCGTCGAAGCGATCGCTGATCGCGGGGATTGCGGGATGCTTGAGCTGGGCCAGCGTGTCGGCCTCGCGCGCGAAGTAATCGTTGGCCTCGATGCGCTGCGCGGCGTCGATAAAATGATCGACCATCTCCTTGATTGCACAGGGCCGGTTCGAGAGCCGCTGGTCGTACGCGAGGTAGACCATCCCCATGCCGCCGCCACCGAGCAGGCGCTGGACCGCATAGCGCTTCTGCAGCACCGTGCCGGCTTCGAGCGGGCCGGGCAGCGCAGCGGAGCTGGCGAGCGAGTTGGGCGTATTGGCCATTGATGGTCTTGAGTTCTTGAGGCCTGCTGGATGTTTGCTCAGTTAATACCTGGTTCGTTTCAGGTTCGTGGCTGGCGCGTCTCGAGCGAACGCCACGCTCAGGTCGCGATAATCACCACTACGGATATGTTATCGGTGCCGCCGCCGGCATTGGCCCCGACCACCAGTTCGCGCGCCGCCTGGTACGGATCGGCATGGCGGCGCAGCACCTGCTCAATCTGGGCGTCCTCGAGATGCGCGGTGAGACCGTCGCTGCACAGCAGAATGCGGTCGCCACGCTTGAGCCGCAGCATGAGCGATTCGGCGCCCGCCGGACCGTTGGGCCGCGCGCCGAGCGATCGCGTGATCACGTTCTTATGTTCATGATGGCGCGCCTCTTCGGGCGTGATCTGGCCAATCTCGATGAGCCGCTGGACCAGCGAATGATCTTTCGTCACCTGGCGCATCCCGTGCTGATCGCAAAAATAGGCGCGGCTGTCGCCGACCCAGGCGACCGCCGCGGCGGGCGGCACGACCAGCGCGCCGACCGCCGTCGAGCCCATCCCGCGCGCCTCGGGATGGCCCACCTGGTATTCGAGCACCTGCGTATTGGCCCGCTCGAGCGCATCCTGCAAAACCTGCCGCATATCGCCGCCCGCGGGATTGCCGAGCTGGCTTTCGACGTATTGGCGGATCGCGGCGACCGCGATCGCGCTGGCCATCTCGCCGGCTTCCGCTCCGCCCATCCCGTCGGCCACGACGTAGAGGAAATTCTGCGCCGGCTCGAGCAGCGAGTCACGCTGGTATTCCACCGCCATGATCGAATCTTCGTTAAACTCGCGTACCATCCCGACGTCGGTCAGCACGGCCGCCCGTATCCGGACAATCCCGGCGAGCTTGACCAGTTCGGTCTTGAGCGCGTCGAGGTTGGGCCAGCGCGACTCGGGCTCGAATTGCAGCGCGCGGCGTACCGCCTGTTCGAGCGCGGGCGAGACCACGTGCGGCGGGTAGAAGCGAATCGGCCCGGCCTCCTCGCGCCAGCTCTCGGCCTCGAGCCGCTCGCCGGTCAGGCAGGCGTAGAGCACGGCGCCGACCGAAAAGACGTCGGCGCGCTTGTCGACTTTTTTGCCCTTGTAGATTTCGGGCGCCGAGTAGCCGTCGTTGAAAATCGGCTCGGCCTGCAATTCGTTGTCGTTGCTGATGTAGTCGAGGCCGGTCAGTTGAATCCGCCCGTCGGCGCCCACGGCGATCGACTCGGGGCAGATATCGTTGACCCGCAGGCCGCGCCGGTTGACGAAAGCGACCGCCTGGCAGAGTTGAATCGCGATCGCGATCGCGTCGGCCTCGCTCATCCGCAGGCCGCCCGCGCGGCGCGCCAGCGGCGTCAGCGGCTCGTCGGGGTAGAGCAGGTAGACGCGGCCGTCGCCGGCAAAACCCTCGCGCGCGCGCTGGAACGCCGAATGGTTGAGCGTCATCGAGAGCCCCATCACGCGCCCGAAGACCTCGCCGAGATTGTCCTGCGAACTAGCGGGCTCGGGCTTAGCCGGCGCAGGCTCCGCTTCGATCGCGGCGGGCGCGGCATCGCTGTCCGGCGGCGCGGCGGACGGTGGCGCGGCTGCGGCGCTAGTGGTGGCGTCGCCGCAATGCGCCGCGTCGGGGTCGGTCGCGTCAGTGGCGGCGTCGCCTCCCACTCCGATTGCGGCGGCGAGGATCGGCGGTGCGGTCGCCGCGCCATTGGCGGCTGTCGGTGATGCGGAATCTTCAGCGTCGCCGGATTCATCGGTGCCGGAGACCGCGGGTTCCGTCGATGCGTTCGTTTCGACCCCCGCCGCATCGCCGCCGGCGGGCGGATGAGCGGCGCGCAGCGGCGGAAGTTCGGCGGTCTTGGCGCGCGGACCGTTCGGATCGTCGAGCGCTGCCGCGGTTTCCGCGACAGCGACTGCCAGGTCGATTTTCGCTACTTCCGGTACGGCCAGAACGGCGGCCTCGGCCGCGTCCGCGCCTGGCGAATCTTCGTCCGGCGAAGCCTCGGGCGGCGGTCCCGCCTGCTCGCGCAACTGCCAGCGCTCGATCCGCCCGGAGACGCCAGGGCGCTCGGCGCGATAGCGATTTTCGTGCGCGGTCTGGCTAATCAGTTCGACAATGCGCAGACCGCGCCTGAGCCCGGTGCCGGGCGCGAGCGGCGGCAACGCAACGCTGGCCGGACGTGCCGCCACGCGCGCCAGCCCCTGGCCGCAGCGATCGCAGAATTTATTTTGATCGGCGTTCGGCGCGCCGCATTCGGAACACGTAATCATCCGCCTCAGCCCCTTCGGAACTCCAATCTAGCACCGCCCAGCACGACTTCGTCGTGGTCTTCGAGTTGGTAGAGTTGATCGCGGCCGAGCCGCCCGCGTCCGGCGATAAAGGTGCCGTTGAGGCTGCCGAGATCGCGAATGAAATAGTCGGCGCCGCGCCGGATGATCTCGGCGTGGCGCCGCGAGACCCGATCGATGCCGCGGCGCAGCTCGGCGAGATCGATATCGAGGCTCTCGCCGGCGGCGCGCGCCGCTTCGCTCGAGCGCCCGATCACGCATCGTTCACCGGCCAGCGCGAACTGCGCGCCTTCGCCAATCGCTATCATCCGCGCACCGGCGACCGCCGCCGCGCCGCCCGCATAGCCGTTGCGCTGCGCCGCCGGCGCGCTACCGGCTGCCGCGGCCAGCGCCGGATGAATCCCCGGAGCGCCCGGTCGCTTTACGGGAGTCGCCGACGGGCCGTTTGCGTTAGCCAGCCGCGCCGGTGCAGGTCGCGCCGGGTCGGGTTTGGTGATCGGACTGGCCGGATGCGGATTGGTCGGTGGACTCACCGGCCCACGCGCGCCCGGAGCTTTAGGCGTCGCCTTGCCGACTGCCGGGCGGCTCGCCGACGGGCCGGATTGCGGCGGACGCGCCGGCTTGATTCCGAGATCCTGGGTCTTGGCAGTCGATGAAACCGCGGGTCGAGGGGCGACCGGCGTGCGCGGCATTTTGGGCGCCGCCGACGGCGGCGGCTTGAGGCTCCGCTGGGTCGCCTGATGCGCGATCGAAGGCGTCGCGTTGGGCCGGGCGGCGGGCGTCGCGATTCGCGGCGCGCTCATCGAATTGGCCGGCGGCGCCGCCGATGCCGACGGCGGGGGCGCGGGCCGATTCAGCACGATCGTCGCCATCGCGCCCATCGAATCGCCCCCGGCGCGATTGGCCGGCGCACCGTTCGGCGTGCCGGCCAATCCCGCTCCCGACGCGCCCGCCAGCGCCAGCGCTTCGGGCCCCGGATTGGGCAGCAGATCGCGCATCTCGCGGGCCGAGCGCGGACGCTTGATAACGTCCTTGTCGAGCGCGCGCATCACGATCTGCTCGGTCTGGATCGAAACCGCCGGCGCGAGCGCGCGCAGCGGCGGAAAGCTGAAGGGCGGCTCGAGCTGCGGATCGCGCCCGCTCATCAGGTGATGCATGGTGGCGGCGAGCGAGAAGAGATCCGAGCGCGGCTCCATCTTGCCCATGTATTGTTCGGGCGGCGCGTAGCCGACCGAGCCGATCTGGGTGCCGCGTCCGCCCGGCGGCAAAAACCGCGCGATGCCGAAATCGATCAGCATCGCGCGCCCATGATTATCGATCATGATGTTGCCGGGCTTCAGGTCGCGATAGATAATCGGCGGGTTCTGCGCGTGCAGGAATTGCAGCACGTCGAGAATCTGCCGCGCCCAATGCACCACCGGGGCTTCGGCGAAGCGTCCGCCCACGCCGAGCGCGTCGAGATGGGCCTGCAGGTCGCCGCCCGCGACGAACTCCATCACCAGGTAATGGCGTCCGCCCTCGCCGAAATAATCCATCACCTGCGGGATGCTGGGATGGGAGAGGCTGGCGAGCACGCGGGCCTCGCGATTGAAATCCTCGACCGCCTTCTGCTCCTGGATACCGTCGCCGATGATCATCTCTTTGCAGGCGACCGGGCGATTGGCCAGCCGGGTATCGTTGGCCAGATAGACCCGTCCCATGCCGCCCTGGCCGAGGACCTTGTGGATCCGGTAACGGCCGTCGAGCAGATGGCTGACGGGAAGCGGCTCACCCGATTTCATGGTGCTCGATAATCCATCCGGTATGCGGCACTGAAGCTTGCCGAAAAGCCCGCGCGTCGGTGCCGTGCGGCACAAAATTGCCCCGCCGCCGCATGCTCACCGGGCGGCCGCGGACCCCGGTGCGGAGCCCGCACGTGGGGTTGATCGCAATCCGCACGTGCGGCGCGCATGGCGCGCGGACCGCGATCGCCGCCGCGGTGGCCCGTCGGGCCGCCGTTACGAGATTGGATCAATCACCAGCTTGAGGAAGGTCTTGCCGATAATGATCTCGTCATCCCGTTTGACTTCGACCGGCGTGCCCGGAATCAGGCGGTTGCCGCGATTGACGTAGGTGCCGTTGAGGCTCCCGATATCTTCGACGGTAATCTTGCCGGCCTCGATGATGATCAGCGCGTGCTTGCGCGAAATCTTGGCTTCGGGGTCGTCCTGTTCGAGGTCGACTTCCGGAAACGAGCCGGTTTCGGGATCCCAGCGGCCGATAAAATTCTGCCCCGCCTCGAGCGGAAACTCCTGGCCCTTGCGCCCGCCGCGGATCAGCGAGAGTTTCGCCTTGAAGGCCGCCGCGGTGGCCGCGGCCGACGATGCCGGAGCCTCGGTCGGCGCCTTGATCTCGCCGGTCGGCGCTTGCGACGGCTTGGCCGTCTCGGCGCTCTCGCCAGCGGGCGGCGCGCCGTTGGCGGCCGGTGCGCTTTCGGCCGGGGCGCTCTCAGCCGGCCCGAGTTCGGCCGGTGCGGCCTCAGCCGGGGCCTCGGTGCCCGCCGCCGCGGCAGGTGCCGGCGCGGCGTTGCCCTCGACTGCGGCCAGCTTGGCGCCGCAGCCGTCGCAATAGTCCAGACCTTCCATATTTTCGTAGCCGCATTCGCTGCACTTAATCATAATTCTTATGCACCTCGTCCGCCGGGGGGTGCCCGGCGCGTCGCCGGTTCCCCGGATGGTTTGTGCCTATTCGCCTTTCTGTAAATCCTTGAGCGCTTCGGGGTCGAGCATCTGGGTTTTGCGCACTACCGCCTGCGCCTGCAACAGAGTTGTCTTGGCCGCTTTGGTTTGCAAGGTCTGGGTCTTTTTCACCTGGTCCATCAGGCCGACCAGAGCCTGCGTGGCCTTGACGTTGCCCAGCCGCTGAGTGCCCTGGATCGCGTTGCCGAGCAGGCGCGTCGCGCGATCGACGTTGCCCGCCTTGAGCTCCTCTTCGGCGCGCGCCTGGAGCTTGGCGATCGAGACCTGATCGACCAGGTTCATCACCCGTCCGTTGCGCTTGCTGGTGAGCGTGCGGTCGAGCGTGTAGTCGACCGTGATATCCAGCGCGGCGGTGCGCTCGCCGACGCCCGGCACCTCGAAGCGGAAGACCGATTGCGCGATCCGCACCGGGCCGGGCTTGCGCGGCGGCAGCACCAGCGTCAACAGCACCGAACCGGGGACGCCGCTTTCGAGGTCGCCGATTTCGTAAGTGATCTTGCGGTCGTCGGTGACCAGCGGGGTGCCCAGCGCGTAGATTTCGGGGCTTGCGCGAAACGCCTCGCGGACCTGCACACCCTGCGCGAGCGTCGCCTCGATACGGCCGTTGCGCACGCTGACCGCGCGCAGGCCCTGCAGCTCGTCCTCGAAGATGCCGGGAATCTCCGCGGGGTCGCCGATGAAGTGATATTTGCCGTGCGAGTCCTGCGCGATGCGCATGAGCAGCTTTTCGTTGAACTCGACGCCCACGCCCATCGCGGAGAACGACATCTGATCGCGGTTCTGGGTGGCCAGTTCGATACACGCGGTCTCTTCGTAGGTCTGTCCGTCGGTCAGCACCAGCACGCGATTGAGCCGGTTGGGCGCGTGGTTCCTTTTGACCTCGTCGATCGCCGCGCGCATCCCCAGCGCCATCTGCGTGCCGCCGCCGATTTCGAGCAGGTCGATATCCTCGAGCGCGCGCCGCACTACACCCTGATTGTGAATCTGATCGGACGGTACGATCACCTGCGCCTTGTCGGCGAAGGCGATCACCGCGACCTTGTCGTCGGGCGCGACGTTGGCGGCCAGGAACTTGACCGCCTCGATCACGAACTCAAGGCGCCGCTCGTCGTACATCGAGCCCGAACGGTCGAGCACCAGGGCCAGGTTAAGCGGCATCCGGGTTCCACCGGCGCCGCCGCCCGCGCCGCTAGCGACGGCCTCGAGCAGGACGTAGAGCACGAAATTCTCAGCAGTCGAGAGGACATACTCGCTGCTGGCCAGCGCATCGAAGGTAAGCGGTTCGGCCATCTAGGATTCACCCCACGTTGATTTTAGGTGCATCGTTCGGGACATGGCAACAACGCGCTCAGCGCCGCAGCGCAATTGTGGACCGGCGCGCCGCCGTCAGCATCGGTGTACGCCGCCGTTTTCCGCCCAACGACCGTTCGGTTATCATACGCGGCTAATTAGACGAGTCATCACGGCGGATATTCGCACGCGGCCGCGCGCGCGTGCCATAGCTGGGCTGGCGGTCCGTCGCTGTGCGGCCCGCATGCGCGCGGCGCAGCCGCCGCGCGGCCAAGGAGTCGAGCGATGAATTTGCGCGCACGATGCGCTATCGCGGGGCTGGGTGCGACCCGGATGGGCCGCAACTACGACCATCATAACGCCCAGGGCTTCGCCCTCGAGGCGGTCGAACTGGCGCTGGCCGACGCCGGCCTGGCGCGCCGCGACCTCGACGGCTTGCTGGTCAACCCCGGCGTCACCTGGATCGGCGATGCGATGGCCTCGTTCGGCTTGCAGCAGGCGATGGGCCTGCGCGATCTGCGCCTGACCGCGACCATGAACGCGGGTGGCGCGACGGCCGGCGCGATGATCATGCATGCGGTGCAGGCGATCGCGGCCGGGATGGCCAACGTGGTCGCCTGCGTCTTTGCCGACGCACCGCTCAAGCCACCGCGGCCCGACGCGGCCAAGGGCGCCGGCGGTTCGGCGGCGGCCTACGGCTTTGCGCGCGGGCTCGACGCTGCCTACGGCCTGTTCGGGGTCAACGCGCAGTATGCCTTCGTCGCGCGCCGCCATATGCATCTGTACGGCACCACCAACGACCATCTGGGCGCGATCGCGGTGGCTGAGCGCCAATGGGCCAATCTGAACCCGGCGGCCCAGTTCCATCGCGAGCCGCTGACGCTGGCCGGCTATCACGACTCGCGCTGGATCGCCGAGCCGTTCCATCTGCTCGACTGCTGCCTGGTCTCCAATGGCGCCCTGTGCGTGATCGTGACGGCGGCCGATCGGGCCCGCGACCTGCGCCAGCCGCCAGTCTACGTGCTCGGGATGGGCCAGGGACATCCGGGCGGCGACCCGATCGACACGCTCGCCTCGGGCGCGCCGCTGGCCAAGGCGGTGGCGTTTCCGATGGCCGGCATCGAACTCGGCGATATCGACGTGGTCGAGCTCTACGACTGTTACACCTTCACCGTGCTGGTCACGCTCGAGGATTACGGGTTTTGCCGCAAGGGCGAGGGCGGCGCCTTCGTCGCCGACGGCCGGATCGCGCCGGGCGGGGCGCTGCCGGTCAATACCGGGGGCGGCCAGCTCAGCTCCTTCTATATGTGGGGGATGACGCCGGTGAGCGAGGCGGTGATCCAGGTGCGCGGCGCGGGCGGCGCGCGCCAGGTGCCGCGGCATGAGGTCGCGCTGGTCTCGGGCAACGGCGGAATCCTGTCGACCCATTCGACGCTGGTGCTCGGGGCCCATCCGTAACCGGATCGGGGCCCGCTTGTCATCCAAGCGTAATTGGTCTTATGATTGGTGAAGCGAATATTAGAATGGCTGAAGCGGTCAAACCGGTTCCAAACGTCACGCCGCAAATGGCGCCTTTCTTCGCTGGCGCGCGCCAGGGCCAGTTGCTGGTTCAGAAATGTGACGAATGCGGCACCCTGCGGTTCCCGGCCCACGCCACCTGCATCAACTGTCTGTCGGCCGCCGCCAGCTGGATTGCGGCCAGCGGGCGGGGCGAAATTCTCAGCTTCAACGTCATGCACCAGGTCTACCATCCGGGCTTCGCCGCCGAGGTACCTTACGCCGTGGTAATGGTTAAGCTTGAAGAAGGGCCCAAGGTTGTCTCGAATCTCGTCGGGGTGAAGCCCGACGCGATTCGCTGCGGCCTGCCGGTCGAGGTGGTGTTCGAACGCGTCAACGACCAGATTACGCTGCCCAAGTTCCGGCTGCGCGCCGCCGCCTGAGGCGCCCGCGCGATTTTTCCCCGGGGCCGCCACCGCAGACACTTCGCATTGCAGACAAAAGGTATAAGTTTTGCCCATGCTATCGCTCGATCAGAATTACCTGAATCGGCTGATTGAAAGCTCCACCGACATCATTATCGCCGTCGATCGCGATGGCACGATTATTTATTACAACGACGGCGCGCGCCGGAATCTGCACTTCTCGCAGGGCGAGATCATCGGGCAGAAGATCGACCGCATCTACCCCTCGATGGACGAGGCGCGGCGCGTGATGCGCGCGATGCGCGCGGCCGAGGGCGGACGCATCTCGAACTTCGAGACCGTGCTCCAGAACAAGGATAATCAGCAGATCCCGTGCGCCATCTCGGGATCGATCATCTACGACGACCAGGGCACGGCGATCGGTTCGATCGGTTTCGCCCGCGATATCCGGCGCATGCGCCAGCGCGAGCAGCTTGCCACCTGCGGCGAGATCGCGGTCAGCCTGGCCCACGAGATCAACAATCCGCTCGAGGCCATCACCAACAATCTGGACCTGCTTTCGCGCGACGTTGAAGCCCATATGAGCGAAGCCGAACTGGTGGTCGAGACCGAGCGGCTGGAGTCGATCCGCGCCGGTCTGGCCCGGGTTCAGGCGATCGTTGGGCGGCTCGACGAGATGAGCCGCAAAGGCGTCTACGAGACCCGCGACTACCTGCGCGGCAAGAAGATGGCCGACCTCGCGCCGCGCGCCGGCGAATCCGCCGGCCCCGCGGTCGAAACGGTCAACGGCGCCCACGCGCGCGACGACTGGGCGCTCAGCGGGATGACCGTGCTGGTGCTCGACGACGACCTCTCCGTGGTCAGCTCGCTGGCCGACGTGCTGCGCGCCGAACGCTGTGTGGTGCATACCGCGACGCGCCCGAGCGCCGCGCTCGGGATCCTGCGCAATATGAAGGTCGACGCCGTGATCTCGGACGTCGTGATGCCCGAGATGGACGGCTACGATTTCTACATGAAGGTCAAAGAGGAGATGCCGCAGTTGCCGGTGATCCTGATGACCGCCTTCAATTACGACAAGGATCACATCATCAAGCGCAGCCGTCTGGTCGGGCTCGAGGCGGCGCTGTTCAAAAAGCCGGTCAATCCGGCCAAGCTGCGTCAGGTGCTGATGCAGGCGCGGACGCGGATGCAGGCGCAAAGAACGATCGTGGTGACGACCGCCGCCGCCCGCCGCTGAGCGCGCCGCGACCGCCGTTCTTCAGGGAACCAAACATCCGGCCACGAATGCGCCGGCCGATCGCGTCTGAAGATTGCCGCCGCTAGGGAACCTCCGCACAAGTCCATTGTGTCATTTTGAGCGCAGCGAAGAATCCCGGGATTCTTCACGTCGCGGACTCCGTTCAGAATGACGAACTGACTTGCGCAGAGTTTCCTTAGCCGCGCCCCGACGCATCGGCGGCAAAGCCGAACGTCACGGTGGTGCCGACGCCCTTGACGCTGGCAACTTCAAGCGTGCCGCCGTTGAGCCTGACATAGCGATGAGCGAGGGCGAGGCCCAGCCCGGCGCCCTCGTAGCGCCGCGCGGGGCTCGACTGTTCCTGTGAGAAGGGCTCGAACAGGCGCGCCAGATAGGACTCCTCGATGCCGACGCCGGTGTCATTGACGCTGAGCGTCAGCGCGCCCGCCGGATTGCGCGCGAGCCGCACGGCGACCTTTCCTCCCTCGGTGAACTTGATCGCGTTGTGCAGCACGGCGGAAAACGCGTTCTCCAGGCAATGGCGGTCGAAGCGCACGGCGGCGCCGGGCTCGTCGATCGCGCATTCGAGGCCGAGTCCGGCGGCCATGGCCAGCGGGCGCAATTCGGCCGCGATCCGTCTGACCAAAGGGCCGAGCGCCAATTCCTCGGGGCGCAATTCGAGCACGCCGGCCTCGATTCGCGAGTAGTCGAGGATGCCGTCGATGGTGCCGATCAGGCGGCGGCCGGCGCGCTGAATGGCCTCGAGATAGGTGGCCTGGCTGTCGTCGCCAACTTCGGCGAGATGCTCCGCAATCAGGTCGCTGTAACCGAGGATCACATTTAAGGGCGTGCGGATTTCATGGCTGGTGTTAGCCAGAAAGGCGGACTTCATACGAGCCAAGTCGCGCGCCGCCTGGCGCGCCTGGGCAATTGCCTCCGCGGCGCGGGATTGATCGCGGTTATCGCGAAGCACCAGGGCGAGACCGGGCCGCCCGTCGATTTCCGCGCCCGCCGCCGCGACGATCGCGGCGATCGTCCGGCCGTCGCCCGCGCGCAGTTGCAGCGGTCGTCCGCGGACGCAGGCGCCCGCGCGGACCTCGCCGATCAGCGCTTCCAGCGCGGCGGGTTCCTCCGCCAGGCCGATCGCGGCCGGGGTGCGCCCGATGACGGTCGCGCGGTCGGCCCCGAGCAGTTGTTCGAAGGCGTGGTTCACTTCGGCCACGCGCAGATTTTCGAGATTCACCAGCACGATCGCGTCGAGGCTGGCCTCCATCACCGCGTACACGATCGGCCGGTTTTGCGGCGGCGCACCATCGGCGGCCACCTGGTCGATCGCCGCGCCGAGTAGATCGGCCACGGCCTGAAGCTGTTTGCTCTCGGCCTGATCGAAACGCCGCCGCCGCGCGCTGTACACCGCGAGCAGGCCATGCGGATGCGGCGCGCCCGGAATCAGCACCGAAAGCGACGACCGCACGCGATCACTGATCAGCAGGTGGGTCCGCCCAAGATGAGGGTCGGCCTGCAGATCCTCGACCATCACCGGCCAGGTCATCAGGCGGGCGCATTGATCGAGCGACTCGAATGGCAATTTCAATTCGAAATTTCCCACCAGACCGGCGCGCCAGCCGACGCCAGCCGCCATCCGCAGTCGCCGGCCGCCGGCGTGGCCGACGAAGACCGCGCTGAAATCCGCCGCCAGCATCGCGGCCGCCAAGCCTGCGGCGTGCGCGGTCGCCGGCGATGGATGCTCGGCGCGCGATGTCGTTGCGCAGTCGGGGTTGTGCAACGCTGATTGCGGCACATGGTCTGCCGATATCATGTGGCCTCCTAGTGAGGCTGGCAAACATTTCAGACCCGGGACTCTCGCCAGGCGCGGTGGCGCCTCGATCAAATCGGGCCAAGCGATCTCATAGATGTAACATAGGACACTCGGAAACATCGATTCAGATTATTACGCTTGTGCTACGGCGAACCCGGTTGACTTTCGCCAACTCGGTCACTCACTACTCCTGAAAGTGGCGTAAGACTGATCGTGTAGCAATAGAAAATATCACAGCCAGTCATAGTCCAGTGACAGGTTGTTAGCACGCGAAAACGCGGAGGGCGGTTCGAGGTGTTCGGTGACCCTTGACGATTATCGCAATCGGATGATAATAATTATCATTCAGAATGGAAGTGCAGATCGTCAGCGATGGCCGCCGGGCCGGGTATGCGCGCCGCCGGATGGCCGATTTCACGGCGCGATGCCGCGCCGGCGGACTCGCCGTGACGCCCCAGCGCCTGGCAATTATCGAAGCCCTGCTCGCCGCCACCGACCATCCGCGGGCCGAGAAGATTTTTGCCCAGGTGCGCAAGCGTCACGCGCATATTTCGCTGGCGACCGTCCATCGCACGCTCGAGACGCTGTGCCGGATCGGCGAGGCGCGCAAGGTCACGATGCTCCATGACAGCGCGCGCTACGACGGCAATCTCGCGCCGCATCATCACGTGGTCTGTGTGCGCTGCCGGCGCGTGCGCGACGTCGACGTGCGCGACGCGGAGACGTCGGGATTCGAGCGGCTGATCGGCGACCATCCGGCGCTGGCCGGCTTTCGTCCGCTCGGCTGGTCGCTGGAAATCCAGGCGCTGTGCGATCGCTGCGCGGGCAAAAAAGCTCCCGCGCAAATTCCATCGGGGCGGCGCGCGGCCGCCACGCGGCGCGGTGAGCCGCGCCGTGCGCTTTAATTCATCAACCAAATAACCGTCGGGAGAAAAGGGAAATAATGAAAAGCCTTAAAGACACGAAGACTCATCAGCATCTGAAGGACGCGTTTGCCGGTGAAAGCCAGGCCAATCGCCGCTATCTCTACTTCGCCAAGGTTGCCGACGTTGAAGGCCAGCCCGAAATCGCCGGCCTGTTCCGCGACACCGCCGAGGGCGAGACCGGCCACGCGCACGGCCATCTGGACTACCTGAAGTCGGTCGGCGATCCGGCCACCGATATGCCGATCGGCGACTCGATGCTCAACCTCAAGTCGGCGGTTCATGGCGAGACCCACGAGTACACCGATATGTATCCCGGGATGGCCAAGACGGCGCGCGACGAGGGTTTTCCCGAGATCGCGGACTGGTTCGAGACGCTGGCCAAGGCCGAGAAGTCGCACGCTGGACGTTTCGCCAAGGCAGCCACCACGCTCTAGGGCGCCTGAGCGCATTCCATGACGATCGCGACGCCGGCCCGTGCCTTGGGGTGCGGGCCGGCATCGGTAATCCACAACTCGCGCGGGCCGCGCTGGTTCGTGGTCCTTTGGCCTGATTCGTCCAGGCCGCGCGGATCGCGCACCGCCGATGATCGCCGCGCAATTCACATTCTTCAGCCACCGGATTCAGTCGAGACCCGGTAGAGATTCAATGCAACGAATCGAAGCGCGACCGACCGCCGCCCTCTCGTACAATCCCAACGAGCCGGCCTACTGGGACGCCGCCAAGCTTGCAACCGAAGTCGAGCGAGTCTTCGACATCTGCCACGGCTGCCGGCTGTGCTTTAACCTCTGCCCGTCGTTTCCGGAGTTGTTCAAGGCGGTCGACGCGCGCGGCGACGACGTGCGCAATCTCACCGCGGGCGAGAGGCAGCGGGTCCTCGACCTCTGCTACGAATGCAAGCTGTGCGAGGTCAAATGCCCCTATACGCCGCGCGACAAGCATGAGTTCCAGCTCGACTTTCCGGCCCTGGTGCTGCGCTCGCGCGCGGTCGCGGCGCGGGCCGGCGGGCTCAAGCTGCGCGAGAAGCTGCTCGGCGATCCCGACCGCACGGGCCGGATGGGCAGCAAGGTGCCGGCGCTGGCGAACTGGTCGTGCCGCAACGCGATCCAGCGCCGGGTGATGGAGAAGCTGCTCGGCATCCATCGCGACAAGCAGTTGCCCGAGTTTGCCGGCGAGACCTTTGAGAAATGGATCGCGCGGGTCGGCCTGCCGCCCGCGCCCGCGGCGCCGGCCGCCCGGGTGGCGATTTTCCATACCTGCTTCGTCAACTACTACAATCCGGCGCCGGGTCAGGCGCTGGTCAAGGTGCTCGAGCAAAACCAGTGCGCGATCGCGAGCCCCGCGCAGAACTGCTGCGGGATGCCGGCGCTCGACGGCGGCGACGTCGCCTTTGCGCAAAAGCAGGCGCGCGCCAACGTCGCCACGCTGATCCCCCTGGTGCGCGAGGGCTACAAGGTCGCCGCGATCAATCCGACCTGCTCGCTCACGATGCGCCGCGAATATCCGACGCTGCTCGGCACGCCCGCGGCGCGCGAGCTGGCGGCGGCGGTGGTCGATCCGGGCGAACTGCTCGACACGATCCGCCGCGCGGGCCGCTTCAACCTGGATTTTCGCTCCGCGCCGGACACCGTTGCCTACCACGTGCCGTGTCATCTCAAGGCCCAGGCGATCGGCCTGCGCTCGCGCGATCTGATGCGCCGTATCCCGGGCGTCACGGTCACCACGGTCGACGCCTGCACCGCCCATGACGGGACCTGGGCGATGAAGAAGGAATACTTCGAGCTCTCGATGAAATGGGGCGAGAAGGCCTTTGACGGGATGCGCGCGGCGGCGGCCGACCTGATGACCACCGATTGCCCGCTCGCCGCGATCCAGATCCATCAGGCGACCGGCACCATGCCGCTCAATCCGATCGAAGTGATCGCGCGCGCCTACCAGCCCGACGGCTTCGCCCGGCGGATCGAACCGGCGCCGGCCGAACCGGCGGCGAATGCCGCGCCGGCCGCATCGCACGAGCCCGGCACGGCCCCGTCGGGCGCTCCGGCAGAGGAAGAAAAATCGTGAAACCGGTCATGCTCAAAGAGATTTTAGGCTACGAGCAATACGAAATCCTGCGGCCGCGGCTGCGTCCGCTGTTTATCGCCGAGAAGGAGCGCCGCCGGCTCGCCGTCGGCGAGCATCTCTCGCTGCTGTTCGAGAACGGTGCGACCGTCTGGTACCAGGTCGAGGAGATGATCCGCACCGAGCGCATCGCCAACGAAGACGCAATTCGCCACGAGATCGACACCTACAACGAATTGCTCCCGCGGCCCGGCGAGCTGACCGCCACGATGCTCATCGAGTACCCCGACGCCGCCGAGCGCGACCTGGCGCTGCGCGCGCTGCGCGGCCTCGAGCGGCATCTGTGGATCCGGATCGGCGAGCGGCGCGAGCCGGCGCGCTTCGACGCGCGGCAGATCGCGGACGACCGGGTGAGCTCGGTGCAGTTCGTGCGGTTTCCGCTGGGCGGACTCGACGTGGGCGAATTTCAGGAATTCGCCGCGGCGGGCAAAATCGCGATCGAAGCCGACCATCCGCAATTAACCGAGCGCGCGCCGATTAGCGGTGCGATCGCCGAGGCGCTGGCCCGCGACCTCGCCACCGACTAGGGAAGCTCTCCGCAAGTAGCCGACGGCCATGACGCAGAGCCGATCGGTGGGTCACTTACCTGGCACGAGAAGACAATTTTGTGTTAGAGCCAAACCGCTTTTGTCATTCTGAGCGTAGCGAAGAATCCCGGGATCCTTCGGGCGCGGACTCCCTCAGAATGACCGGATGAGGTTTATGCTGAGGTTCCCTGATGGGTGCGCCTCTGCCGCGCGCGCGGCGCGATGTCATTGGTCGAGATGCACCTTCTTCAATAACGCGATAAAGCGCGGATCGGATCGCAGCGGGTCATAGGCGTGGTCGATCTTCAGCCACGCCATGAATTGCGAATTGGCCGCGTAGGCTTTTTCCAGTCCATCCAATGCGCGCTCGCGATCGCCCATGCCGAGATAGACCAGAACCAAATTGAAGGGTGGAACATAGCCGTGCAGCGATTTCCGGTTGATTTCGTCGATCATCGCCGCCGCCTTGACGCGATCGCCTGACGCTCCGTAAGCATACCCGAGCCATCCGGCAACGTACGAGGGCGATTCCAGCGCGTTGGCCTTCTGCAGTAGCGTGATCGCGGCGCTGAATTTCCCGGCTTCGATATTGACCCAACCCTGCCCAAAGTAGGGATAGAAAAAATCCGGATCGAGCTCCAGCGACTTGTTGGTCAGGTCTATCGCCGCTTGGTACTTGCCATGCCACATCAGCGTTTGGGCCGCATCCGTCAGGATAGCGGGCGACAGCGGATCCAGCTCGGCCGCGCGCGCACTTTCGGCCCACGCTTCGTCGAACCGGCCCTGCAGGGCCAGCGTTAAGCCGAGCTGATCGTGCGCGAACGTGTAGTTCGGGTCGAGTGCGATCGCCCGGTGAAATTCGCTCTCGCCGCCGGCCCAATCGAATTCATAGAAAACCTTGAATATCGCCATCGAGGTGTGCGCTTCGGCGGAATTGTTATCCAGTTCGATCGCCTTCTCGGCCGTCGCCCTGGCTAGCGGCATCGCTTGCGCCGAAGTCATCAATCCTTCGTTGAGGCCCGCCCAGACGTAGGCATCTGATAGCCCCGAGTACGCCGGCGCAAATTTTGGATCCAGCTTGACCGCCTGATTAAAGGCCGCGATCGCCTTGCTTACGTATTCGTCACTCGGCCGGTTGACGAAGTAGCGGCCCTTCAAATAAGCGTCGTGCGCCGCGGGATTTACCGCAGGCGCATCGGCCAGATGCGCCTGCTCGGTCGGCGTCAGTTCGATATTAACCTGACGTGCGATCTCAGAGGCGATCTGATCCTGCAACGACAGGACATCGCGCGCGTCGCCTTCGTAGGTATGCGCCCACAAATGCCGATCGGCGCGCGCGTCGATCAACTGCGCGGTAATCCGCACCACGTTACCTTCCCGCATCACCGATCCCTCGACCACCGCGTCGACGTTGAGCAGCCGCGCGATCACCGGCGTCGGCGGGCGATGATCGCCCCGGAACTGCATTACCGAGCCGCGCGAGATCACCCGCAGCGCGCTGATCGTCGCGAGATCGGTGGTCAGCTCGTCGGTCATGCCGTCGGCGAAGTAATCCTGGTTCGGATCGCCCGAGAAGTTGTCGAGCGGGAGGACCGCGATCGAGCTGATCGTATGACTGGCGGCGCCCGGCGCCGGGGGCGCGGCCGGCGCCTGCGATCGCGATCTCATGAGCGCGATCCCGATCGCCGCGATGGCCGCCGCACCGGTGATCGCAAGCAGCGCGATGCGCGCCGATCGCGGCGCGATCGGTTCGGCCGCCGGCGCGGCTTCGGCGCTGTCGCCGATCTGGTACACGTGGATCGGGCGCGAGACGTTCTTGAGGCGCTGCTCGCCCAGGTCTTTAACGCGGGTGCCCGGCTGGTTGCGAATCTCGTCATAGACGTTGGCCGAGACGCAGATCCCGCCGGGCGGGGCGAGCGCGTGAATCCGCGAGGCGACGTTGACCCCGTCGCCCAGCACCGTGTTGTTGGCGAAGACCACGTCGCCGAGATGTATGCCTATGCGCACCTGCAAATCGGGTTCATCGTGCAGCGTCGCCTGGACCGCGCAGGCGCAATTCACCGCGTCGACCGCGCTCTGAAAGCTGGTCAGCGTCCCGTCGCCGATCTCGCCCGCGATTCGCCCGTTGAACTTTGGCAACAGCAGCCGCAGCAGGTCGCGATGCGCCTCCAGGGCGCGCAGCGCCAGTTGCTCGTCGCGCCCCATCATCGCGGTGTAGCCGACCACGTCGCTGAACATGATCGCGGCGAGCGCGCGAGTTGGATTGGTGGGCGGCTCTGCGGGCGAATTCGACATGCCGAATCTTGATCTTTCAGTTCCGACCGGACGGGGCACGCTACATTTAGGAGTTACGCGTCGTTTCCGGTTAGTAGCTAAAGCATAAAATTGAAAATGACGTAAGTTCCGCCGCGCCGTGCGGGCGATCACATTTGTCCGCCCGACGCGCCATAATAGGCTGCGGAATCGATTATGCGCACGCAAGTCGGAATCGTTGGGGCCGGGCCGGCCGGGATGATGCTCGCGCGTTTGCTCGGCCGCGAAGGCGTCGAGTCGGTAGTGGTCGAGGCGCGCAGCCGCGAGTACGTCCAGGAGCGGGTGCGCGCGGGCGTGCTCGAGCAGGGCACCTGCGACCTGCTGGAGGCGAGCGGCGTCGGCGCGCGGATGCGCCGCGAGGGTCTGGTCCATCGCGGGATCGAATTGCGCTTCGGCGGCGCGCGCCATCGGATCGATCTCAGCGCGCTGACCGGCGGCGGCACGATCACCATCTATCCGCAGGGCGAGGTGGTGAAGGATCTGACCGACGCGCATCTGGCGGCCGGCGGCCAAATTTATTTCTCCGCCGATGCAGTCAGCGTGCATGATTTCGACCGCGCCGCGCCGCTGATTCGTTTTCGCGCTGCCGGCACGCCGCACGAGCTGCGCTGCGATTTTATCGCCGGATGCGACGGCTTCCACGGGGTCTGCCGGGCCTCGCTTCCGGCCGGCGCGCTGACCCTCTACGAGCGCGTCTATCCGTTTGGCTGGCTGGGGATTCTGGCCGCCGTCGCGCCCTCGTCCGACGAACTGATCTACGCCCATCACGCGCGCGGCTTCGCCCTGCACAGCATGCGATCGCCCTCGCTGAGCCGGCTGTATCTGCAATGCGCGCCCGACGAACCGCTCGACGCGTGGTCCGACGCGCGGATTTGGGACGAGCTCGAGACGCGCCTCGCGAGTGGCGACGGCTGGAGCCTCAAGCGCGGGCCGATCGTGCAGAAAGGCGTGACCGGGATGCGCAGCTTCGTCGCCGAGCCGATGCGCCATGGGCGGCTCCTGCTGGCCGGCGACGCCGCCCATATCGTGCCGCCGACGGGCGCCAAGGGACTCAATCTCGCGGTCGCCGACGTGCGCGTGATGGCCCGCGCGATCGCGGCGTACGCCCGCGGCGGCGGCAGCGAACTGATCGATCGGTACTCGGCGACCTGTCTGCGGCGGGTCTGGCAGGTGCAGCGCTTTGCGTGGTGGATGACCGCGATGCTCCATCGCTTCGCCGACGCCAGTCCGTTCGACTATCGACGGCAAATGGCCGAACTCGAATACGTCGCCCTCTCGGGCGCCGCGGCGCAGAGTCTGGCGGAGAATTATGTTGGCCTGCCGTTCGAGTAGCGGACGGTCGGATTATTCCCGGAATAGAAACCGGACGACCCTCGCGGGCCAATCCCGGACAATTATGCCCCGGGCATTCGGCATGAAGGGCGTAATCTCACAGAGTGTCCAGATTCGGTGCGGCAAAAAATTGTCACGTGTCAAATTCGATGCGCAGAGATTTCGCTCCGGAAGAACTCCGCGACCGTCGCTGGATCGGCGCCGTTACGCACTTGCTCCAGCGATTTCGGCCCTCTTTGAGCTAAAGCTCCGTTAGCCTGTCCCATGATGTCATCTCCCGATCCCGCATCGCATTGCGACAAGGTTTGGCGGGAACCTTGCTTCTAAGCAAATTCTTGACAGCGGCAGCCGAGCGATCCAACCTCGATCAACCGGCGGTCGCCAATTCGTAAGGAAAAACCGCAGCTTCGGCCCGGATTCCGTGAACGGACGCCGGTTGATGAGCTGTGACGAGTACGGGCTCAAACGCTTTGCCCCGGCAAAGCGGCGCCCGTCCTTAAGGAGCGAAAGGGCTTGGCCATGGCGACCGATATCCACCATCCAGCGCACTTCTCCCAGCCTTCGGTGTCCCGGCATGACGCATCCGGGAATCCCGCATCCGGGAATCCCGTGACCGGCGGGGCCGGACCGGTCGTTATCGACGGCCGTGCCAGCCGCCGCGAGGGTTACTGAGATGGACTGGTACCTGGTGCGGACCAAGCCGGGCAAGGAGCGGTGGGTGCGCGATCAACTGGCGGCCTTGCTGCCGGAGGTCTTCCTGCCGCTGCTCGAGGCGCGCACGCCGCGCTGGGGCAAGCTGGCATGGTCGGTCGGCCCGCTCTTTCCATGTTACCTGTTCGCGCGCCTGGATCTGCAAAGTAGCTATTTCAACGTCCGCTATCTGCCGGGCGTGCAGGGCCTGGTCTCGGCCGGCCACGATCCGGTCGCGGTGCCCGGTGGCGTAGTCGAGGAAATTCGCCGGCGCGGCGTCAACGGGGTCGTCAAGATCGATGAGAAATCGCTCGGCATTGGCGAGCGCGTGCGGGTCGTCGAAGGGCCGTTTCGCGGCTTCGACGCGATTTTCGAGCGCTATCTTTCGGGTGCCGAGCGGGTCGCGATTCTGCTCAGCGCGATCGACGCCAACGGCTTGCGCGTGGTGCTCTCGGCTTCAGCGGTGACCAAGTACTCATAGGCAATGCGACCGCGATTAGCGCGGACGATCGAGGCGGCGAGCCCGATCGAGGAGACTACCGAGTCAGGCGCGTGACCGCAGTGGTGAGGTGCCCCTGATTGCCGCGGTGCCGGGCATCGCGAACGACCCGCTTGAAGGCGTGCTCTCCGCTTGAGTGAGTATAGGCCGCCGATCATGGCATTCATGTGCTGCCGCGTTCAGTCGATTAAACGATCAGTCCGCCGGGCAGAAAGCGAACCAGGCTTAATTCTAAGTAGCTATAAACCGAAATAGTAATAAACCGAAATAGTAATAAAGCAAAGTAGTAATCAAGCGACCGTGCAAGCGCGCCGACGAACGACAAGTAGCAAGCGACGAATGGCGCGGCGGGCCATGATGCAGGTTGTGAATTTACCGACGGCGGCGGCATGCGTTCCGCCGGTGATCGCCTGGGCCGTGCGCGGCGGCGAATTCGGGCGGCGCGAGGCGCATCCCGGGCGGCTCATCATAATTGGTTCGGGGGGACGTAATTGGTTCGGTGGGACGTAATTGGTTCGGGGGGACGTAAGCTCAAGCAGGATATCGATTTGCGTGAACGGACCGGCTTCGCTTCGTTTGACCGATAACTAGGTATTGCGACGAGACGATAGCAGAAATAGATAATAGCGCCCATTGACAGACTGAGAGATGTCTTGTTAGACCGCACTTTATGAATCTTTAGCCGCGTAAGACCATCGGGGTTCGTCGTAACTCTGCGCTTGCGCGGAACTGGTGACTGCGTTCTCGGGGGGGGGGGCGGGGCGGAATCGTGGACAATTGAATATGCCGAATGAGCCCGTCGAGGACGGCATGGCGGACGCCTGCTTTCGCTGAGAATTCGTCTCTTTCGATAATCGATTACAAATTTTAACGCGCTTTTCCGCGCATCCCGCAGCGCTCATCCGGAATGGTCTCCAGCGTTCTTTAGCCCAAGGGAGGAGCCGTCTCCGCCGTGCCGGCGGCGCGGTGCGATCGCATCGCGCCGCCGCGGCGCAATTCCCGCGACGGCCCGCGCACACAGCTATGAACTCATCGCTCACGCCCAATTCCGTAATCGGCCGATCGGCCGGGCTCAAGACCGCCGCAATCGTGCGCGGGATAGTGCAAGTGACGGCCGCCGTGCTCGCGATGCTCGTGCTGGCCGGCACCGCGGTGCGCGCGCAATCGGATAATTCCGGCGATCAGCCGAACTATCAGCAATCGGCGAATGGGCCGGGCGCAATGGCGACACCGGGGGTCGCCGTCGATGGCCAAACGATGCCCGCGATGGGCGACGGGCAGATCAATTCGGGCCAGCTCGGCGTCGGCAATTCAGGCGGCGCCGAGCTCGGCGGATCGGGCGCGGACCACCGGCTTGGCCAGGCCGGCCAGCCGGGTCCGGGCTTCGGTGGCGGCGTCACCAACGGGATAAGCGGTGGTCCCAGCCTGAGCACGGTCGGTGCGGGTGTGAGCGCCGGCGCGTCCGGTGTCGCGCAGGCTGCCTTCAAGCTCGGCATGTCGCCGGCCGAGATGGCCGGGCTGCGCAATCAGATGGCCAATGGCAGTCTCACTCCCGACGAATTGCAGCAGCTCTGTCTGCGCTTTGCCTCGCGCCAGTTGACGCCCCGCGACGTAGCCGGGATCGCCGACTCGCTGGGCCTCGCGCTGACCGGCCAGCAGCTTGCGCAGCTCAAGAGCTGCACGCAACTGGCGGCGCCGGATAGTACGATGCCGCCGCCGGCCGACCAGATCGGCGCGAGCGCGCCGGGCGCCACGGGGCCGGGCACGCCGCCGGCCAGTCCACCCTCATCGATCGAGCGGTCGTTCCAGGCGCTCGATTCGGGGCTCACGCCGACCGTCCCGTCAGCGCAAAATCTCACGCAATTCGGCTATGCCGTGTTCGACGCGCGGGTCTCGACTTTCGCCCCGGTCGGCGACGTGCCGGTGGGCCCGGACTACGAAGTCGGTCCGGGCGACGAATTGAAGGTGCTCATCTGGGGCCGCGTCAACGACAAGCTCGACCTGGTCGTGCAGCGCGACGGCAGCGTGCTGATGCCGCAAATCGGGCCGTTGCAGGTCGCGGGACTGAGCTTCGCGCAGGCCCAGCGGCTGATCGAAGAGCGCAGCGAGCAGATCACCGGCGTGCGCGCCGACGTGACGATGGGCCGGTTGCGGACGATCCAGGTGTCGGTGATCGGTGAGGTCAAGCAGCCGGGAACCTACACGGTGAGCGCGCTGTCGCGGGTCTCGAACGCGCTCAGCGCCTCGGGCGGAATCACGCGGGTCGGCAGCCTGCGCAAGGTCGAGCTCAGGCGCGGCAATCAGTTGATCAGGGTGATCGATTTGTACGACCTGCTGCAATCGGGCAGCACCCAGGCGGACCAGCGGCTCGAAGCCGACGACGTGGTCTTCGTGCCGGTGATCGGGCCGGTGACGGCGGTCGCCGGCGACGTCAAGCGGCCGGCGATCTATGAGCTCGCGCGCGACGGCGAGAGCCTGCCCGGGGTGCTGCGGCTGGCCGGGGGAATCAGCGCGTTTGGCTACGCGCAGCGCGTCCAGGTCGAACGCGTGCAGAACCATGAGCGGCGGATTGCGCTCGATATCGATATGAATCAGGCGCGGGCCCAGCGCTTTACGATCAATGACGGCGACCTGATCAAGGTCTACCCGGTGCTGCCGCAGCAAAAGGATATCGTCACGGTCAAGGGCAACGTCAATCGGCCGGGCAGCTACCAGTGGTATTCGGGCATAAAGGTGACCGACCTGGTGCGCGAGGCCGAAGGGACGGCGCCGCAGACCTTTTTCCGCTACGCGCTGATCCGGCGGCTGAGCGGTGCGGACAAGATGGTGCGGCTGGTGCCGGTCGACCTGGGCGACGCGCTGAGCGACACCGGCGGCGGCGCGGGCGACGCCGAACTGCAAGCGCAGGATACGCTGACGGTCTTCAACCAGGACCAGATCAAGGATTTGCCGACCGTGCAGGTCTTCGGCGAGGTGCGTAACCCCGGCTACTACGTGCTCGACCGCGGGATGCACGTGAGCGACCTGATCTACCTGGCGGGCGGCCTCAAAGACGACGCCTACCTGACCAGGGCCGAACTGGCGCGCACCCAGGTGGTCAACGGCCAGCGCACCAGCCATACCTACGAAGACCTCGACCTGCATCAGGCGCTGAGCGGCAGCGACAGCAGTAATCCGGCGCTGGCGGCCAACGATCAGCTGTTCGTGCGGCGGGCCTCCGACTGGCATCTGCCGTGGGTGGTCGAAGTGCGCGGCCAGGTTCTGCGGCCGGGCCCGTACACGATTCACGAGGGCGAGCGGCTGGCCTCGCTGCTCGAGCGTTGCGGCGGGCTGATGCCCGACGCGTATCCGGCGGGGACGATTTTCGTGCGCCAGTCGATCAAGCAGATCGAGCAGAAGCGGCTCGACGAGGCGCGCCAGCAGATGCAGCAGGAGATCGCGCGCTACGAATTGCAGCCGGCCGGCCTCGATCAGGACGCGAATCAGAGCCAGTCGTCGAAGGTCGACCCGTCCTCGATGATCATGCTGCAGAAGGTGCTCGATCAGTCGCAGAGCCAGCAGGCGCAAGGCCGCCTCGTGATCCATCTGCGGCCGCTCGATCAGCTTGGCCGGTCCGAGGACGATATCGTGCTCGAAGATCAGGATCAGATCCTGGTGCCGCGCCGGCCGGCCTCGGTCAACGTGCTGGGCAGCGTGTATAGCCCCAACGCGATCGTCTACCAGCCGTCGCTCACCGTGCGCGACTACCTCGAGCGCGCCGGCGGTCCCGACGAGGGCGGCGATACCGAGCATATATTCGTCGTCCAGGCCGACGGCTCGATCATGACCGACGCCGGGCTCAAGAACGGCTCCGAGGCGAGCATGTTTCCGCTCCTGCCGGCGATTTCGGGTGGCCTGATGGGGCAGCATCTGCAGCCCGGCGACACGGTCTTCGTGCCGGTCAAGCTCTACTATCCGAACAAGACCCGGCTCTACAGCAATATGGCGCAGATTTTTGCGTCGGCCGCGCAGGGCGTGGCGATCGTCGCGCTCGCGGCGGGCCTCTGATCGCGCATTTGATGATCGCGCCACGGACAATCGGCCTGGCGATGCTCGCGATGCTGATGCTCGCGGGCGGGGCGCGCCTCGCGATCGCGCAAGACGCGCGGCACGACGCGGCGGTTTTCGCGGCGCGGCCGGACGCGGCGCCTTGCGTCACCGGCGACGGCGCGGCGGAAGTCAGCCGGATGCTGCGTGCGGCGGCGCGGCTTTACGGACTCGACCCGGCGCTGCTGACCGCGATCGCGGCGGTCGAATCCAACGGTAATCCGCGCGCGGTGTCGCCCAAGGGAGCGCGGGGTCTGATGCAGCTGATGCCGGCGACGGCAGCGCGCTTCGGCGTCGTCGACCCGTTCAATCCGGTCGAAAACGCGCTCGGCGCGGCGCGCTTTCTGAGTAAGCTGCGGCGCTGGCAGGCGCGGCGGCCGGACCTCGCGATCGACCTGCCCGAGCTGATCGCGGCCTACAATGCCGGCCCCGCGGCAATCGAAAAATATCACGGGATACCACCCTACCTGGAGACCCGGAAATACGTGCGCCGGGTGCTGCTCAGCTACCTGATCGGCACGCCGGTCGGGGGCGCCAGATCGGGCTGGCCGGCGCCGGAGGCGTTGCGCTATCCGCTTGGCGCGCCGCTTGAAGGCGATCGCATGCCGCACGCGCAAAGCTTGCATCCGGCTGGGCGGCCCGCGATCGCGGCGCCTGGCGCGACGCCCGACGCGCTGTATCAGCTCGACGAAATCCGCCGGCTGCGGGCGCTCGCCCGCAGCGGTCAGCCGGGCGATCGCATGAGTGGCGCGCCGTACTCGAATCAGCCTCGGAAACTCTCGCGGGGATCCCAATGAAACCAGCCGGCGGTTCGCGGTATTGGCACTGGGCCGGGCGCTGGATGCTGGCGCTCGGACTCGCGCTCGCGGCGGCGCGCGCGGCGCGGGCGTCAACCTACGTGGTCTATATCCCGCTCGATAGTCCAATCTACCAGGAGCTCGACACGCTCGACGGACTCGGCCTGCTCGAATCGTACCTGCCCGAGATCAAGCCGATCAGCCGGGTCGAGGCGGCGCGGCTGGTGATCGAGGCGCGCGATCGCCTGGCCCAGACGGCTGCGCCCGACCCGCTGGGGCAGGCGACGATCGACGTGCTCAAGGCGCAGCTCGCGCTCGAGATGGGCTGGATCGAGCGCAACGAAGAGGATCGGCTGCCGAGCATGGTCCGGCCGGTCGAGCGGCTCTTGACGCAATATACCTATTCGTCGGGCACGCGGCTGAAATACTACGTGCAGACCGCAACCCGGACCACGGTGAGCGAGGCGACTCCGCTGTTGTCCGGCAACAGCGACCTGCCGACCGCCAACGGCAACAACGGTGCGGCGCTGTGGTCGGGATGGGCGGGGCTGTTCGGCTTTATCACCGGCTATGGTGAAGGCGCCTACGCCGGCGCCTTGCGCAACGACCCCAACGCGCCCGACCGCGACCGGATCGTCGACGGCGCGGTGGTGGTCGGCCTGGGCAACGTGGCGCTGTCGTTCGGCAACGAGCAGATGGTCTGGGGCGTTGGCCATTTCGGGCAGCTCGCGCAAAGCGCCAACGCCTCGGCCTTTCCGGCGCTGCGCGTGCAGAATATCCATCCGAGCCATCTGCCGTGGTTCCTGCGCTATCTCGGGCTGTTCCGCTGGCAGGCCTTTTTGGGCCAGCTCGACAGCAATCGGACCTTTGCGCATCCGTGGATCGCGGGCCAGATCGTGAGTTTCAAGCCGCTGCCGAATTTCGAGTTCGGCCTGACCCATACGATCGATTTCGGCGGCAGCGGCAATGACGCCTACGGCTTCGCCGGCTTTCTCGGGCGGGCCACCGGCTTCAATACGGGAAGCCCGCTTGGCGCCAATACCAATTCGCGGGCGAGCGTATACGCCAGGGCGCGAATTCAGCGCTGGCGCGGCGCGCAGCTCTATGGCGAAATTCTGGGCGAGGATTTCTATCAGCCGTTCGGCAAGCGCCTGCCGATCAAGACGCCCTTCAAGTCGCCCTCCTACACGACCGGCTTCTATATGCCGCGGCTGACCGCCGACGGCCTGACCGACGGGCGCGTCGAATGGACCCTGACCGATCGCAATTACTCGATCCATAACGATTCGCTCTACTGGACTTACGACGGCCGCCTGATGGGCGATCCGATCGGCCCCGGCGGCACGCGGATCGACGTCGCGATCGCCCGCTGGTTCGATCTCCGCTACAAGGCCGGGCTCGACGCCTTTTACGAAACGCGCCAGCCCGAGAACGGCTCGCCGTGGCGCTCTACCGAGCATGGCAGTGGCCTGGAGGTTGATCTGTTCAGCTTGCCGGTACGGATGCGGCGGATGGACGAGGCGCTGGCCGACTTCACCGCCTCGACCTCGGTCGAATACGTCCGCGACGTCAACTACACCGATCAGAGCTCGGTGCGCACGATGCTCACCGTCTCGATCGGGCTGACGCCGCATGCCGGGACGATCGTCTGGCGCTGAGCGCGCGGGGGCCACGCGCGAGCGAACGAACGGCGCGGGCCTGCGGCGCGACATTTGAATTGACATGCGAGTTCAAGTGAAACCACCGGACAATGCCGGCGCGGGAGCGCCGCCGGGCGCGGGACGCGGCTGGGCCAACGGCTACGGCCATCGTCAACGCCTTAGCGAGTCGCAACATGCCGCGGTCGAATTGCTGCGCTACTGGAGCGTGCTCTGGCGCCGGCGCTGGCTGATCGGCGGCCTGACGATCGCGGTGGCGCTCGGCGTCGGCCTCTACGTGCGGCTGGGCGCAGTCAAATGGTATCGCGCGATGGCGGTGGTGACGCCGGTCGCGCCGGGCGAGGAACTGGACAGCCAGATCGGTGAGAATCCGCTCGGCGGGATGTCCGGGCTGGGCGCCCTGTTCGGCGTCGGCGGGCCGGGCGACAACGTGGTCACGGCCGAGCGCTATATCACGATTATGCAGAGCTATAACTTCGGCGTCGGCCTGGCCCGGCGCAACGCGCTGACATCGGCGCTGGCCGGCGCGCAGGCCGCGACGATCACGCCGTGGCAACTGCACATGCTGATGAATGCGCGCTTCAGTACCGAATACGACTATCGCACCGGCAACCTGACGCTCTACTTTCTCGATCCGCGGCCGGCGCGGGCGCGCGCGATCCTGGGGCTCTATCTGCAAAGCCTGCGCGATCAGTTGCGCGGCGAGGTGACGCAGACGGCCAGTGCCGCGGCGCTCTCGCTGCAAGGCGAAATCAATCGCACCCCCGACGCGTTGCTGCAAAACCAGCTCTACGAGCTGATGGCGCGTCAGCTCCAGCGCGAGAAGCTCGCGCAGGTGCAGGCCGATTTCGCCTTCAAGGTGGTCGAGCCGCCGGTCGTCCCCGACCATTACTACCTGCCGAGCGCGCGCGGGCAGGCGACCCTGTGGGGCCTGGTGATGCTCGGCCTGCTGAGCGGATTCTTTATCGCGCGCGAATGGCTCGCGGCGGCGCGATCGCATCTGGCGGCCGATGAATTCGCGGCGCGGGAACTGGCGGCATACGAAACGGCTCTGCGGGAGCGCGGCCAAGTCGCGGGCGTCGCGTCGGCGCGGGCGGCGGCCGAGGAAAATTCCGTAAGCGGCGCCGCGCCCTCCGAAGATGCCGATCTGCTTGCATCGGAAGCTGCACGACGGCGGCTCGGATAACGCCGCGAATGCGGCGCGTGAAAATCAAATCATGAGCGGGGAGCTTTCAGCCTGATGTGCGGGATCGCCGGATTAGTCGCCGACGGACGGCGCGAGCAACTCGCCCGGGCGATCGCGGCGATGACCGCCGCGCAGATCCATCGCGGACCCGACGACGGCGGCACGATCGTGCTGAGCGCGGGCCGGGCCGAGCGCGTGGTTGCGCTGGGCAACCGGCGCCTGGCGATAATCGATCGCTCGCTGGCCGGCCGTCAGCCGATGGCCAACGGCGACGCGAGCCTCTGGATCACGTTCAACGGCGAGATCTACAACTTCGCCGCCTTGCGCGCCGAACTGGTCGCGGCGGGCTATGCGTTTCGCTCGCGCACCGATACCGAAGTGATCCTGCACGGCTACGCCGCGTGGGGGATCGAGGGGACGCTCAAGCGGCTGCGCGGAATGTTCGCGTTTGCGTTGTGGGACGTGCGCGCGCGCCGGCTGCTAATCGCCCGCGACCGGCTGGGCGAGAAGCCGATCTATTACGCGCTGGCCGGCGGGCAACTGGTTTTCGCCTCGGAGATGCGCGCGATCGTGGCGGCGGGATTAATCCCCTGCGCGCCGAGTGCGGCGGCGCTCTATGCCTATCTCGCGCTCGGATCGGTGCCGGCGCCGCTGGCGATCGCCGATCCGGTGCGCACGCTCGAAGCCGGCTGCTACCTGGAATTCCATGACGGCGCGCTGAGCCGTTATCGCTACTGGGCGCCGCGTCCGGCCGAGGGCGTGGCCGGGCTCGGCGCCGCCGAGACCGTCGCGCGGTTGCGCGCGCTGCTCGAGGAGGCAGTGCGGATCCGCCTGGTTGGCGACGTGCCGATGGGCCTGTTCCTGTCGGGCGGGATCGATTCGGCGGCGGTGCTCGCGCTGATGCGCCGGGTGGGTGCCGGACGCATCCGGGCGCATACGATAAGCTTCGCCGACGCGCATTACGACGAAGCTCCGGAGGCGCGGATCGCGGCGCGCGCATGCGGTGCCGAACTGCTCGAGCATCGGGTGGGCGCCGCCGACCTGGCCGGGGAGCTGCCGAAAATTATCGCGGCGCTCGACCAGCCGTCGATCGACGGAGTCAATACCTATTTCGTCGCCAAATATACGCGTGCGGCCGGCACCGTGGTGGCGCTTTCGGGGCTCGGTGGCGACGAGTTGTTCGGCGGCTACAGCACGTTCCGGCGGGTGCCGGCCATGCTCCGCGCGGCCGGCGCGCTGCGGGCGAACTTCGCCATGCGATGGGTCGGCGGGCGGATTCTGGCGCTGGCCGGGGACTCGTCGCGAGCTGCGCGGATCGGCGATTTTATCGCTCGGCGGCCGAGCGCGGCGAGCGCCTACCTGGCGCTGCGCGGATTGTTGCGCGAAGCCGAAATCGAGCGCCTGCTCGAGCCCGCGCTACTGGCCGACGCGCGGCGCCATTTCGATCCGCTCGACTACCTCGAGCGGATCGCCGGCGGCCAAGACACCAGCGGACCAGACGCGGGCGGCGGCAACACGGTTGCGGCGCTCGAGCTCGGCGCCTACCTGCATAACCAGTTGCTGCGCGACACCGACGTGATGAGCATGGCGCAGGGCCTCGAAGTGCGTTGCCCGCTGATCGATCACGAGCTGGTCGAATTCGTTCTGGGGATCGCGCCCGGGCGCAAATTTGGCGGACGGCCCAAGCGTCTCCTGCTCGACGCGCTGGGCGGCGCGATCCCGCCGGCGCTTGGGCGGCGGCGCAAGCGCGGCTTTATTCTTCCCTTCGACCGGTGGCTGCGCGGCGCTGCGCGCGCGGCGATCGGCGATCTCCTGGCCAGCGGCGCCGACGGCGGAATGCTGCAACGGGCGGGCGTTATGGCGCTGTGGGACGGGTTTAATCGCGGCCGGGTGCATTGGTCGCGCGTCTGGGCGATCGCGGCGCTGCAACTGTGGCTGGCCGAGTTCAAGCGCGCCACGGCGGCGGGATCGGCGACGCTCGGCGCGATCGATCCGCGGGCGGCGGCGGCCGGACGCTAACGCGTCCGCGCGCAGGATCACGTATGCGAGCATCGGCGATCAATCGTGCGGCTGAATTGGATACGGCCGGAATGGCTACAGTCGAATTGCGGGCGGCTGACGCGAAGGCGGAAAGCGCACGCGCGGCGGGCGCGCGGCCGGCGCTCGATAGATGGTTTATCGAGCATCTGGTCTGCCCGGCCGATCACGGCGCGCTCGAATACGATTATACGGCGTCCGAATTATCCTGCGCCCGGCAGCATCGCTATGCGGTCGCCGACGGAATCCCGGTGATGCTGATAGAGGGGGCGCGGCCGACCAATACGACGGCGATCGCCGAGACGCGCGCCGCGCTGGCCCGCGCGCAAGCGGCGCCGGCAGCGCGGAAAGCCGGTGCCGAAGACGCGATTGATCAAGCTGGCGCGATCGATCAGTACGTCCAGCATGCGATCGGCGCGACCAACGGCAACTTTTACGCGGGCCTAAGCGGACGGCTCGAACGTTATCCGATTCCGCGCCTCGAATTACCGCCTGGCGCGGGCCGCCGGCTGCTCGATATCGGCTCGAACTGGGGCCGCTGGACGGTCGCGGCGGCGCGCCTGGGCTACGAGGCGATCGGGATCGATCCGTCGTTCGCGGCGATTGCGGCGGCGCGCAACGTGGCCCGCGCGCTCGGCGCAAAGAGCCGCTACCTGGTCGCCGACGCGCGCTGGCTGCCGTTTCGGCCGGAGTTTTTCGACGTCGTCTTTTCCTACAGCGTGATTCAGCATTTCGCGCCGCAGGATTGCGCCGCGGCGGTCGCCGAAATGGGCCGCGTGGCGGCGCCGGGCGGTAGGTGCAAAGTCCAGATGCTCCAGCCGTGGGGCCTGCGCGCGCTCTATCATCAGATGCGCCGGGGTTTTCGCCAGGCGCGCGATTTCGAGGTGCGCTACTGGCCGATCGGACGGCTCGGCGTATTGTTCGCGGCGGCGATCGGTCCGGCGGAGATCACCGTCGACGGCTTTTTCAGCGCCAACGCGCGGCCCGAGGATCGCGCGTTGCTGGCGCGGCGCTATCGGGTCGTGGTCGGCGCGTCGGAGCGGCTCAAGCGGGCCAGCCGGCGCTTTGCGCCGCTCAAGTATTGCGCGGACAGCGTATGGGTCACGGCGCGGCGCGAAACTGGGCGCGTCGAACGCGCAAAATAAATCGAAGTGCGAGTCTCGGTGATAATTCCGGTGTGGAACGGCGCGGCGACGGTCGGTGCGGCAATCGCGAGCGTGCTCGCGCAGCAATTCGACGCCGCCCTCGCGGTGGATAACCTCGCGCTCGCGCGCGCCGCGGTCGAGATAGTCGTGGTCGACGACGGCTCGAGCGACAGCACCCAGGCGGTGCTCGAGGGTTTTGGCAATCGGATCACGGTGGTGCGCCAGGCTAATCGCGGACTGGCCGCCGCGCGCAACGCCGGCGTGCGCGCCGCGCGTGGCGAGTATCTGGCGTTTCTCGACGCCGACGACCAATGGATTCCGGCCAAGCTTGCGCTCACGATGCGCGCGTTCGCCCGCGATCCAGAATGCGTGATGGTCTATTCCGACGCGGTCAACGTCGACGCCGAGGGCGTGACGGTGAGCGAATTCTACAATCCGCCGTTCCAGGACCATCTGCCGGCGCTATCCGATCTGCTCGCGCGGATGTGGAATATCCTGCCCAGTACGATGGTGGTGCGGCGCGCGACGTTCGCGCGGGTGGGCGGCTTTGCCGAGGAATTCAAAGGCTCGTTCGGCTGCGAAGATCTCTATTTCGCGCTGCGCGCGCGCGAATACGGCCGGTTTGGCTACCTCGGCGAGCGGCTGGTTTTTTATTGCCATAGCGACCCGGCGAGTATGCTGCGCAAGCGCCTCGGATGGATTCGCGAATGCGCGCGGGCCGCGGGTTTCGCCGCCAGCGTGGGCCATTTCATGCATAACTACGAGGTGCTGATACGGCTGGTCGGGGCGCGTTACGGCGCGGCGGCGCACGGTCTGATCGGCAGTGTCCGGCGCCGGCAAGCGGCCCTGCTGACCGGGATCGGGCTCACCGCGATCAACCAGGGCGACGCGGCGATCGCGCGCGCCAGCTTCCGCTACGCGCTGCGCTACGCGCCGGCCGATCCGCGCACCTATGCGCGGCTGGCGTGGTCGCTGATGCCGGCGCTGGTCCGCGAGCCGATCGCGGCGGCGATGCCGGCGCGACTCGCGCGATCGTTCGAGGGGCCGGCCCAGGGCTGACGGCGCGGCCGCTTGTCATGTCATGTGAATGCGCCGCCGAAGCTGATTGAAATAATGGCAAGCGCGGAGCGGAAAATTGTCACCGGCGAGTCGGCGGGCGAGCCGCGCGGCGCGGCGATCGGCCGGCTGTCGCGCAACGTGATCTGGAGCTGGGCGGCGTGGGCCGCGTCGGTCGTCGCGCCGCTGATCCTGGTGCCGCTTAGCGTGACCTGTCTGGGTGCGCAAATCTACGGCGAATGGCTGATTATCCTGAGCCTCACGTCATACCTCGGGCTGGCCAATCTCGGCCTCGGGCAGACCGTCGGAAATCGGATCGCCGAGGCGGTGGCGCGCGGCCGGCGCGATGAAGTCGGCACGCTGGTCGCGACGGCGTTCTATGCCTACGCGGCGGTCGCGGCGCTGATCCTGGGCGCCGTGGGGAGCGCCGGACCGTGGCTCGGCCGGCGTTTCCTGCCTGGCGGCGCGGCAATTGCCTTGCTGGTTTACGTGGCGCTGGCGGCGATCGCCTTTCCCTTCAAAGTGCATCAGATGATGCTGCGCGGCTACGAGCGGGTCGATCGCGAGCAGGCGCTCGAGGCCGGCGGCACGGCGGCGCGAAGCGCGCTGATAATCGGCGCGTTGGCGGCGGGGCTGAAGCTGATCGCGGTGGCCGTGATCAGCGGCGGGGCGGCGCTGGCCGCAGCCTTCGGCGCGTATCTGTGGGCGGTGCGGATGAATCCGGCGGCGCGGCCGCGCCGCGCGCATTTTTCATGGCCGCTACTGTGCGCGATGCTCAAGCCGAGCGCGGCGTTCTTGGCCCTGCAGGCCGGCTGGACGCTGGTCCTGGGGGTCGACAACCTGGTTATCGGATGGGCGCTGGGAGCGGGCGCGGTGACCCGTTATGCGGTGCCGTTTCGGATGATCTGGATGGCGGCGGCGGCGTTTACCGTGGCGGTCAACGCGCTGACTCCGACCGTGACCGGCAATTACACGCGCGACCGTCGCGAACCGCTCGTGCGCGGCTACCTGATGGCGCTGCGGCTCGCGATTCTCTACGGCGTGATCGGCGCCGCGGCACTCTGGATCGCCGGTCCGCGGCTGCTGATCCGGTGGGCGGGACCGGCGGTCTATCCTGGACGAACCACCTTCGCCCTGCAGATCGTGGCCTTCATGCTGCTGGTCTGGAATGTGCCGTCGTCGACGATCATGTGGGCCACCACGCGCCATTACTGGTGGGCGGCGCTGACTATTGCCGAGGGCCTGCTCAATCTGGCGCTGTCGCTCTGGTGGGTGCGCTATTGGGGGTTGGCCGGCGTGATCGCCGCGACTATCGCGTCGTCGCTCGTGACCAATGGCTGGTATATCACGGTGGGCGCGATGCGCACGCTCGGGCTCGCGCCGCGGCGGATGCTGGGCGCGCTCGGGCCGGGCGCGCTCCTGGGCGCGGCGGCGATCGCCGTCTTCGCGCCGGCCGGCGGGACTACGGCGCTCGCGGCGGCGCGAATCGCGGCGGGTGCGGCGCTGGCGCTCGCCTTCGCCGTAATCTACATTATGACGGTATTTTCGCCAATCGAGCGCGGTGCGATGCGCGCCTGGATCGGCTGGCCGATGGCCGCGGCATGAGCGGCGCGATACGGATGACGGCGACGGTGCTGAATGCGGCGGCGCGGGCCGATCTCGCGGCGCGGCCGCGGCTGCTCGCCGCGATCTACCATAACCCGGACTACTATCCGCCGACCGTCAACGCGATCACGCAGCTCAGCGCGGAGTTCCGCGTGACGCTCATCTGCCGCGCTATCGAGCGGCCGTTTCGGCGCTGGCCCGCGGGCGTCGCAATCGAGCGCTGCGGCGCATCCGGCCCGGATGCGTCGATCACGATCGAAGCCAATTCGATCGAAGCTAAAATATCGCAGGGTGCGATAGCCAAGCTGGCCGAGTATCGCGGCTTTCGCGCGGCGCTCAAACGGACCGTCGCGCGCGAGCGTCCGCAGGTCATCTATGCGTGGGAGCCGCACGCGTTTGCGGCGGCGATCGCGGCGGGTGCGCGGCGCGCCGGAATTCCGATCGTCTACCACCTGCATGAGCTGCCTGAGGCGTCGCGCGCGCCGCTGGTCTCGCTGCAGGGCTGGATCAATCGCTATGCGTTGCGCGCGACCCGGCTGGCCGCGACGGTGATCTTCCCGGAAAAAAATCGCGCGGCGCGCTACCTGGCTCGGGCCGGCGACGCGCGTGCGGCGCTGATCGTGCCGAACTGCCCGGCGCGCGACTTCGTACCGGCGCTCCCGCCGTGGGACGATCTGATCGCGCGGCGCTGGCGCGTGCGCGAGTTGCTCTACATGGGTACGCTGGGCGCCGCCAACGGGAATCTCGAGGCGGTCCGCGCGCTGGGCCTGCTCGATCCCATGATCCGCCTGACGATGATCGGACCAGCAGGCGCGTCGTTGGGCGCGGCGCTCGCGCAACTGGCGCGGGCCGTCGGGGTGGCCGGGCGCGTCGCGCTCCCCGGATGGATTCCGCACGGCGAATTGCCGGCGCGGGCAATTGGCGCGGCGGCCGGACTCAGCCTGCATAAGGCGGTTAATCGCAACCTGGAGTTCGCGGCGAGCGCGACCAACAAGATTTTCGAGTACGCCGCCTGCGGCCTGCCGGTGATCGTGCCCGACCGCGCGAGCTATCGCGAGCTGCTCGAAGCCGAAGGCTGGGCGCTGTTTGCCGATCCCGACGACCCGGCGGCGATCGCGCGCGCGGTCGATGAATTGTTCGCCGACCGCGCGCGCTATGCGGCGCGATGCCGGGCGGCACGGCGGTCTTTCGAGCAGCGGTATCATTATGAGTTGGCCTTCGCCCCGGCGCTGGCGCGTTTGCGCGAGTTGGCCGCGCGGGCCGGGACGTCGGACCAGGCGGCAGTGCGGGCGGACGCATGAACGACAAGCGGCGCCTGCTCTATTACGAGTCCACGGCGTTTTATCCGTCGACCGCGCATTTTCTCGAGGCCGCGCGGGATTTGGCGCGGGGCGGCGGATGGCTGACGGAATTTTTCGACGAAGCGCGCTTCGTCGCCGGGACGCCCTCGCTCGCCGGGCGGATCGCCACGCGCATCCGCGGCGGCCGGCCGCCCGGCATCCGCGCGCTGAATCGCGAACTGCTCGTGCGGGCGCGCGCCTTTGCCCCCGCCGTCGTGCTGATCGGGAAGGGCCGCTATCTCGCGCCGGCGACGCTGGCGGCGATCAAGGCGGCGAGCGGGGCGCGGCTGATCAACTGGGCGACCGACGATCCGTTCAATCCCGCCAATGGGTCGGCCGAACTGCGCTCGGCGATCCCACTCTATGACCTCTACGTCTCGACCAAGCGCGCGATCGTGCCGGCGCTGCGCGCGGCGGGCGCGCGCCAGGTGATTTACCAGCGCTTCGGCTATAAGCCGGCGGCGCATTATCCGCAGGCGCCGATGACCCCGGCCGAACGGGCGCGCTTTGTCTGCGACGTGGCTTTCGTCGGCGGCGCCGACGCCGATCGCGTGCCGTACTTCGAGCATCTGGTACGCGAACTACCCGGCGTGAAATTAAATCTCTATGGGAATTACTGGAACCGTTCGGCGGTGCTGGCGCCGTACTGGCGCGGACGCGCCGACGGCCGTGGCTATCGGCTGGCGCTGGGCGGCGCGGCGATCGCGGTGAATCTGCTGCGGCGCGCCAATCATGACGACCACGTGATGCGCACGTTCGAGCTTCCGGCCTGCGGTGCCTTTATGCTCGCCGAGCGCTCGGATAGCCATCGCGAACTGTTCGCCGAGGGCCGCGAGGCGGCGTTTTTCGCCACGCCGGACGAGCTCACCGCGCAGGTCCGGCACTATCTGCCGCGGGCCGCCGAGCGCGCGCGGATCGCGGCGGCCGGGCGGCGTCGCGTGCTCACCGGGAGCCATAGCTATAACGACCGGTTGCATGAGATTCTGTGCGCGGCCGGGCAAATTATCGCGGCCGGCGCGGATGGCGCCGGCTTGGCGGATTGCATCGGATTGCCAGACTCGGCCAAAGATTGCTTGGGGAGGACGCCGCGGAGATCCGCGCTGAGATCTTGAAAATCCTGTTCGTCACGCCCTATTTCATGCCGGCGCATCATTATGGCGGCCCGATCGAATCGGTCTACCGGCTCTGCCTCAACCTGGCGCGGCTGGGCTGCGAAGTGCGCGTGCTGACCACCAACGCCAACGGTCTCGACCGGGTGCTCGAAGCCGGCACCGGGCGGGAAATAGCCGTGGCGGCGGGTCTCGACGTTATCTATACGCGGCGCGTGATGCGCCATGCGGTGGCGCCGGGTCTGCTGCGGCGGATCGTGCGCGAGGTGCGGCGCGCCGACGTGGTGCATCTGACGGCGGTCTATTCCTTCACCACGATCCCCACGCTGATCGCCTGCCGGATGCTCGGCAAGCCGATCGTCTGGTCGCCGCGCGGCGCCTTGCAGCGCTGGCGCGGGAGTCGCCGGGTGGGCGCCAAGTGGCTCTGGGATCGGGCGTGCCGGAGGCTCGCGCCGCGCGCGACCGTGCTCCACGTGACCAGCGATCAGGAGGCCGCGGAAAGCGTTTGCCGGATGCCCCGAATGAGCGCGGTGGTGATTCCCAACGGCGTGCGGATGCCGGTCGACGTGCGCCGCGTCGCCGGCGACGGACGGCTTCGCATTGGCTACCTCGGACGGCTCGATCCGAAGAAGGGAATCGAAAACCTGCTCGACGCCGCGAGTCTGGTGATGGCTGAGGGAGCCTCCTTCACGCTGACGATCGCGGGCGCCGGACCGGGCGCCTATCTGCTCGCGCTCGACCAACGCGCCACCGCCTGCGGATTGGCCGGCGCGGTCCGCTTCGCGGGCGACCTGCGCGGCGGCGCCAAGCGCCGGTTCTTCGAGACGATCGATCTGCTGGTGGTGCCGTCGCATACCGAGAATTTCGCGATCGTGGTGGCCGAAGCGCTGGCCTACGGAGTGCCGGTGATTGCCAGCCGGGGCACGCCATGGGCGCGCCTTGAGGATCGCGGATGCGGCTTGTGGGTCGAGAACACGCCAGCCGCGCTGGCCGCGGCGATTATCCGGATGGCCACGCTCGACCTGCCCGCGATGGGCGCGCGCGGGTGCGAATGGATGGCGGCGGAATATGCATGGCCGGTGATCGCGCGCGACCTGTGCAACACCTATTCGTCGTTGATCCAGGGGCGGCCGCTGGGTGCACGCGAAGCGGCGGCCCGCGCGCCGCTTGGCGTTGAAGGTTATATGGCCGCCGGCGAATCGCCGATCGCCGCCCAATCGCCGACCGCCGACGGCTGATCGCAGTCTGGCCGGCGCGCGCGCTGCGCGCCGCCATGCACGCCGTGCCGCTGAAAGCGCGGCGCGTCTCCCGGTTCATCGTAAGTCGAAATCCGATGCTGATTCTTGGCGTCAACGCCTATCATGGCGACGCGAGCGCCGCGGCGATCGTCGACGGGCAACTGGTCGCGGCGATCGAAGAGGAGCGCTTAACGCGGGTCAAGCACGCGGCCGGCTTTCCGGCGCGTGCGCTGGCCGCGGTGGCGTCGGCGGCCGGTGCGCGTGCGCCCGCGGGCATGCGGCGGGGTGATATCCGCACGCTGGCGGTGGCGCGCGATCCGTGGGCGCGGCTCGGGCCCAAGGCGTGGCATGCGCTGAAGGTGCCGTCGCTCGCATTGCACCGGATTGGCGTGCAGACCCGCTTCGCGCGGATCGCGGAGGCCGCGGCGCTTCCGCTTGCGGTCGCCGCCGAGGGCCTCGAGGTCCATCGCGTCGAGCATCACCAGGCGCATCTGGCGAGCAGCTTTTTCGTCTCGCCCTACGACCAGGCGGCGCTCTACTCGATCGACGGCATGGGCGATTTCGCCAGCGCGGCGTGGGGCGTCGGCCGCGGCCATCGGATCGAGCCGCTGGGTGCGGTCACGTTTCCTCATTCGATCGGCATTTTTTATACCGCGCTGACCCAGTACCTGGGGTTTCCGAATTACGGCGACGAATACAAGGTGATGGGCCTGGCGTCGTATGGCGAGCCGGAATTTCTCGACGAAATGCGCCGCATTGTGAGCACGCCGACCAAACCCGCGGTGCGTCGCGGGCCGCTCGGCTTCGCGCTCGATCCGGCCTACTTCCTGCATCACCGCGCGAGCCCCGAGATGACCTGGGATGGCGGCGCACCGTGCCTGGGGCGGCTCTATGCCGACTACCTGGTCGAGCGGCTGGGCCCCCCGCGCGATCCGGCCGGCGGCGTCGACCAGCGCCATCGCAATATCGCCGCGTCGCTCCAGCGGCGGCTCGAAGAGGTGATGCTGGGCCAGTTGCGCGGGCTGCATGCGCTGACCGGTATGCGCCGGCTGTGCCTGGCCGGCGGGGTCGCGTTCAACTGTGTGGCCAATGGCAAGATTCGCGCGGCGACCGGCTTCGACGAAGTCTATATCCAGTCGGCGGCGGGCGACGCCGGTCTGGCGATTGGCGCCGCGATGTATGCGTGGCATCACACGCTGGGCCATCGGCGCGGCTTCGTGATGGAGCATTCCAACTGGGGCCCCGCGTTCGGCGACGGGGCGATCGCGACGGCGCTGCGGGCGGCGCGCGGCGAGCTCGAGCGGCAGGACTGCGTGGCGCGGCGGATCGATGACGAAGG
>DATLRA010000114.1:0-3876 GCA_035534935.1 Binataceae bacterium (SeqCode) | reverse complement strand
GAGTCGGTGTAGGCGATAATCTCGCCGCGCGCCGCAAAGAGCCCGACGTTGCGCGCCACGCTCAAGCCCTTGTTGGGCTGGCGGATGAGCCGGAACTCGGGAAATTCCATCGCGATTTCGGCGGTGCGATCGCGCGAGCCGTCGTCGACGATTACGATCTCGTAGTTGGGGTACTTAAGCCGGCGCAGCGACTCCAGGCACGGCAGCATCGTCCGCTCGGCGTTGTACGCGCAGATCACCACCGACACCAGCGGGATCCGCGGCGGCGCCGGCGGACAGGTTCCGTTGAGCGAGACGAACGCGCTCGCCTCTTCGACTCGCATCGGCCGCGTCGCGAGCCAGTCCGCGACGGCCGGGCGGGAAACCGGCGGCGCGACCACGCCGGCCGCGCCGACGCCGAAGGCGGTCGCCACCAGTTCGTCCTGTTCGGAGCCTTGGCCTGCCACGGCCCGGGGAAATTCGATCACCACCGGCCGCGCCATCGCGAGATTGTGCAGCGCGACGACGAAGGGTGCGAGTTCGGCCGGGGTGAAGCCGCCGACCTCGGCGTAAAGAAAATCCTCGGTTCCCACTGCGAGCGCCACCGTGGAGGGGCGATGCTTCAGCGCGACCAACGCGCGGCGATCGCGCGAATGGATCTCGCGGAGGACCCGGTCGAGCGCGCGCCGCAGACGCTCGACACCCAGCATCCGCAACTGCTCGGGAGCGATCGGGCAGTCGATCAGATATCCGATGAGCGCGGGATGGTTGCGCCAGATATTGACGGTATGGACGATGCGCGCGACAGTTTCGCGAGCGCGGGCGGATTCGAGCAGGTCTTCGGGTTTGATAACGATCTCGACCAGCGCGTGGAGACCTGTGTAGGTTGCAAGGTCGAGAACGGACTCCGCCTGCTCCTCGCTCAGCACCAAGGCGGTGGTATGCGTCTCCTGCAAACCTTGGAGCCGATACCTGAGCGCCAGCCTCTGGCTGAGATCCAGCGCGGGCCGGACATCCGCAAGCCGCATCGCCTTGAGAAAGAATTTCTGACCAGCGCGGGAGAAAAACTTCCCCTGCGCAAGGATAGCCGGCCGGGAGGACTCGTCTGGTAGCACGATGCTCCCGTACAGCCAAAGCTGTGCCATCGAAAAAGCCGCGACGCGACTTGGCTTTTGACGATAAGCGGGACGTTAAAGGTCAACGTATTGGGATGTTGGCTAACCCTTTTGCGACTCTGCGGATCGCAGGCCAGCGTTTTCGCGCGGCGCTCGGGTGGGCCGCCAATGGCATTGTGGGGCTTGCGCGGCGTCCGAACCGTTGGTAGCAATCGGCATCGGCTCGCGATAGACTTTCGCTAAGCACGGCCGGGATCCCGCCGTGCGGAGATGACCATGGATATTTTCGCACCTTCTCATTTGTTGGTTCTGTTGGTGATCATCCTGATCATTTTCGGCCCGAGTAAGCTCGGCGACGTCGGCGGCGCGCTCGGCAAGGCGATCAAGGACTTCAAGCGAGCGATGAACGAACCTGAAGCCCCCAACCAGCAGGCGCAGAAGACCGCCGAGTCCAAGCCCCCGGTCGAAGCCAACCCGATCAAACCGTCCTGACCTGCTGTCGTTTCCGTCCGCCGGGCGGCATTCCGTCGCCGCCCGGCATCGGGCGCTTGCAAAGAGCGCCCCGTCTCTCCTAAAGCATCAGCCAATAGTTGCGTAGTCGCGCACGCTTGAGTCCCGGGTGCGCGCCAGCGCCGCGCCGGGCGCTTTGGATGTGGCGCGCTGCGGCAAGGGCGGCACGGAGGAGTCTTGAAGACAGTACGAATCCTAATCTGGATTGCGGTCGCCGCGATCGGCGCGGGTGGCCTCGCCTACATCGCGCTCGCCCGCGGCGAGGATCGTCCGAGCGCGCTATGGTTCGTCATCGCCGCGGTCTGTATCTACGCCGTCGGCTACCGCTTCTATTCGGGCTTCATCGCGCGCCGTGTGCTCGAACTCGACGACTCGCATCCGACGCCCGCCGTGCGCCTCAACAACGGGCGCGACTACGTCCCGACTCCGCGCTGGATCACCTTCGGCCATCACTTCGCCGCCATCGCCGGCCCCGGCCCGCTGGTCGGCCCGGTGCTGGCCGCGCAATTCGGCTACCTGCCCTCGACACTGTGGATCGTGATCGGCGCGGTGCTCGGCGGGTGCGTGCAGGATTTCGTGATCCTGGGCTACTCGCTCAAGCGCGACGGCCGCTCGCTGGGCAAGATGGCGCGCGACGAGATCGGCCCGGTCGGCGGGTTGGTGGCGCTGGCCGGCGTGCTGCTCATCATGGTCATCCTGATCGCGGTGCTCGGCCTGGTCGTGATCAACGCGATGAAGCAGAGCACGTGGGCGACTTCGACCGTCGCCGCGACGGTGCCGATCGCGATGCTGGTCGGGGTGTATATGACGCACCTGCGCCCGGGACGGATCGTGGAGGCCTCGGTGCTCGGCGTCACGCTGATTCTTGCGGCGGTGCTCGGCGGCCGCTACGTCGAGGCGTTCAGTTGGGGACATTATTTCGCGATGGACGCGCCGCACCTGGCCGCCTGGATCATCGGCTACGGCTTCCTGGCCTCGGTGCTGCCGATCTGGCTGCTGCTCGCGCCGCGCGACTATCTCTCGGCCTTCATCAAGATCGGCACCATCGTCGCGCTGGCGGTGGGGATCGTCGCGATGCATCCGCCGACCCTGATGCCGGCGCTGACGCGCTTTACCGACGGCAGCGGGCCGGTCTTCGGCGGCAAGGTCTTTCCCTTCGCCTTCATCACGGTCGCCTGCGGCTCAATCTCGGGCTTCCATTCGCTCATCGCGTCGGGCACCACGCCCAAGATGCTCGAACGCGAGGGCGACGCGCGGATGGTCGGTTACGGCTGCATGCTGATGGAATCGTTCGTCGCCGTGATGGCGATGATCGCGGCGATTATCATCAAGCCCGGCATCTACTTCGCGGTCAACGCGCCGGCCGGCGTGGTCGGCACGGGAGTGGCGGCGTGTGAGAAGATTTCCGCCTGGGGCTTCGCCGTGACCGACCAGGAGATGCGCGCGCTCGCCGCTTCGATCGGCGAGCAGACGCTATACGCGCGCACCGGCGGCGCGCCCTCGCTGGCGGTCGGGATGGCGCACATTTTCGCGCACTCGCTCGGCGGCGGCGCGGTGATTGCGCTCTGGTACCACTTCGCGATCATGTTCGAGGCGCTATTCATCCTGAGCACGCTGGACGCGGGCACCCGCGTCGCGCGTTTCATGTTCCAGGACCTGCTCGGCCAGTTACATCCGTCGCTCGGCGACACCGGCTCGTATTCCAACATCGTGGCAACCTCGGCGCTGATCGTCGCGGCGTGGGGCTATTTCCTGTATTTCGGCACGATCGATCCGCTTGGCGGAATCAATTCGCTATGGCCATTGTTCGGCATCGCCAACCAGATGCTGGCGACGATCGCGCTGTGCGTCGCAACCTCCGCGATGGTCCGGCAGGGCAAAGGACGCTACGCCTGGGTCACGCTCACTCCGCTTTGCTGGCTGGTCGCGGTCACGATGACGGCCGGGGTGGAAAAGATTTTCAGTGCGGCGCCCAACGTCGGCTTCCTCGCCCACGCGGCCCAACTAGCGGCCGAGCAGACGCTCCCCGCGACCAGCGCGGCGCGCGCCGCAACGCTTACGCGGCTGATATGGAACGATCGCGTCGACACCGCGATGACCTTCATCTTTATCGCGGTGGTGATGGTGATCCTGGCCGACTCGGCGCGCGTGTGGCTGAAGCTCGCACTGGCGCGCCGCGCCGGCGCGGCTACCGAATCTGTCGCCGCATGATATGGATGGTCCGCAAACGGGACGGTTGCATGCTTGCCTCGATGGGAATTTAATTGGAGAC
>DATLRA010000113.1:0-14141 GCA_035534935.1 Binataceae bacterium (SeqCode) | reverse complement strand
CTGCTCGAGGTGCCGCTTGGAACGATCAAGTCGCGGGTCTCACGCGGGCGTGCGCTGATGCGCGAGGCATTGCGCGGTATCGAGCGTGCGCATGGGAAAACAGGCACTTGACACGCTCAGCACCGGGAAATACGACACGATGGAAGCCGAGGGACGCCGAGCGGCCTCGAACGCCGCACCGCGAAGCGCCCTCAGGTCGTTAGTTAATGAGTAATTTCTAGTGGAATGTCAGGAATACATTGACGAATATCTCGCCGCGCACGCCGACGACGAACTGAGCCTGGATCAGCGCCGGGCCGTCAGCGTGCATCTCGCCGGATGCGCTATCTGCCGCGCGCGCCTGATCGAGGAGCGCTCGCTTAAGGCGCTGGTGCGCCAGAATGCCGGAATCGTCAAGGTTCCGGCCGACGTCCGCCTGCGCATCCGTGCCGCCCTGGGCAACGCCGCCGAAGCCGAATTGGCCGCGCCGACCGGCCCCGCGCGGCATCCCGAGCGGGCCGATCGCAACGTCGCCGCCGGCCGCCGTCCGCGGTTCGCGCGCGCCGCGGCGCAAATGCGCCGGCCGGTGCTATGGGCGCCGCTCGGCCTCGCCGTCGCGATTCTGATTATCGTCGCGGTCAGCGCCGGCCTCGGTTCGCGCGGCACGCGCGCGCCCGGACCCGCCACGGTTCCCGCGTTCGACACCGCGATCGGCAAGTACCTCGCCTACGAACGCAATTTCGTGCCCAACGTACCGGCCGAAGCCTTCGCCAATGACGACGGTTCGGTCTACGCATGGGTGGAGAATCGCGACTCGGTGCAGCGCGTCTCGACCGAGGCCAGCGACGTTTTCAACGATGTCGCGCGGTCATACCGCGAAGCGAACATGCCCGACGACATTTTTAATTTCGCCCAGGCCGGCTATCAGATCTCGGGCGGCCGCATCGACCATGTGGCCGACGGCAGTCCGGTCACCTATACGCTCTACGCCGGTGACGCCGGCACGATTCTGAGCATCTGCTTCCGCGACTCTTCGATGGCCGCGCCAATCGGCGCGATCAACTGGCTCGGCATGCGTTCGTTTTACGCCTACAAGGGCTACAGCATTTGCCTGTCGTTCTATCCGACCGGCCATTATGTCTCGATCCTGGTTTCGCGGATGCCCGCGGACCAGATGATCCGCGACGTCGCGATGGCTGACGTCGGCGTCATCAGCCACTGATCGCGAGCCCGTCCTATCGATTGCGCGCGCGCCGGGCTCAGCGCCGGCCGGCGGCGCCGTTGGCGTGGTCGGCGGCGTCGAACAGATGAAGCTGCGCGGGCGCGAGGCTGGCGGGAATTTCGACCGGGTATTTGCCCGTGAAGCAGGCGTCGCAATAGCCGTCGCGCGCGGCGTCGGTGAATGAGTAGAGCCCTTCCCAGCTCAGGTAGGCCAGCGAGTCGGCGGTGATATAGCGGCGAATCTCTTCGACCGTCTGATGCGACGCGAGCAGCTCCTCGCGGGTCGGCGTGTCGATTCCGTAAAAGCATGAATTGGTCGTCGGCGGCGCCGCGATTCGCATATGCACCTCGCGCGCGCCCGCCTGCCGCAGCATCGGGATCACCTTGCGCAGCGTGGTGCCGCGCACCAGCGAATCCTCGACCAGCACGATGCTCTTGCCTTTGAGCAGTTGGGCCACCGGGTTGAATTTGATCTTGACCCCGAAATGGCGAATCGACTGGCGCGGTTCGATAAACGTGCGCCCGATATAGTGGCTGCGCACCAGTCCCATCTCGAACGGGATGCCAGATTCCTCGGCGTAGCCGAGCGCCGCCGCGTTGCCCGAATCGGGCACCGGAACCACGATGTCCGCCTTGACCGGACGTTCGCGCGCCAGCGCCCGGCCCTGCTCTTTGCGCACCGAATAGACGTTGCGCCCATAAAGCAGACTGTCGGGCCGCGCGAAATAGACGTACTCGAAAATGCAGCGCCGCGAGGGCGCCGGGGCAAACGGAAAGATCGACCGGATGCCCTCGTCCGTGATCACCAGTACCTCGCCCGGCTCAACCTCGCGGATATACTCGGCGCGCACCAGGTCGAGCGCGCAGGTCTCCGACGCGATGATCGTCGCGTCGTTGAGCTTGCCGATCACCAGCGGGCGGAAGCCGTGCGGATCGCGCGCCGCGATCAGTCCGTGCTCGGTCAGCACGACCAGCGAGTAGGCGCCGCGCAGTTGCGACAGCGCGTCGATCACGCGGCCCGGCAGGTCGGCCGCATGCGATCCGGCGATCAGATGAATCACCAGCTCGCTGTCCGACGACGACTGGAAGATCGAACCGCTGGCCTCGAGCCGCGCGCGCAACTCCACGAAGTTGACCAGGTTGCCGTTATGCGCCAGCGCCAGGCCGCCGCGCGCGTACTCGACCACCAGCGGCTGGCAGTTCTTGAGCGAAGTCGATCCGGTGGTCGAATAGCGGTTGTGCCCGATCGCCGCCGTGCCTTCCAGGCGTCCCAGCACTTCGCTGTTGAAGATATCGGCAACCAGGCCCATCCCGCGATGCGAGATCAGCGACTTGTTATTGGACGAGACGATGCCGGCCGATTCCTGGCCGCGATGCTGCAACGAGTACAACCCTAGGTAGACGAGATTGGCGGCCTCCGGATGGCCATACACGCCGAACACACCGCATTCGTCGTGGAACGCGTCGAGCTTGTTTTCGGCGCTGTCCATCACGATCGATAGCGCGTCGTCCGCCCCGGTCGACGCGGCCGCCGCGCGGCCCGCCGCAGCCGCGAGCGCGCCTGCGGGATCGTCGCCAATCGCTTTGCCGCCGCCGGCTGACAAACTGACGCTATGCACAAGCTCGTCGATTGAGGTCACGGCCGGTTGAGTCTCCCGGGCAATGCCGTTTCGTAAATCTGCTTGAGCGCGGCGAGATCCTCGTTGATTGCCGCGCCGATCGTCAGGCGCGCGGCCGCCGTTACCCGGCCAATGCGGCGCACTTCGAGCGGGGCAAAAACCTGATGTATCACTTCAATGTTCTCAATCGGTGCCGAAATCACCACCGTCGACGCGCCCTCACCAAAAAGCACTTCGCCGTCGTGGCCACCCTCGCCCGCATCCACTTCAACTCCCATCATGCCCGCAGGATTGAAGCACGCCTCGGCCAGCGCCACCGCCAGTCCACCTTCACTGACGTCGTGGGCTGATCTTATCAACCGGCGTTCCGCACATTCAACCAGCCCGTCGAGCAGCCGTCGCTCGCGCCCCAAATCGATCGGCGCGAGGGGCCGCGGCGGCGCGCCGAACAGCGCCGCGTACTCGCTGGCCGCGTATGACGGCGCGGCGCTGCGCACGACGACCACCGCGTCACCCGCAATCTTAAAGTATTGCTTTAGATGTAGCCGGACGTCGGCGAACGTCCCAACCATCGCGATAACCGGCGTCGGGGCGATCGCGCGCCCTTCGGTCTCGTTGTAAAAGCTCACGTTGCCGCTGATCACCGGCGTGCCCAGCGCGATCGCCGCGTCGCGCAGACCCTCAACCCCGCGGATAAACTGCCACATGATCTCGGGCCGCTCGGGATTACCGTAGTTCAGACAATTGCTGATTCCGGCCGGCCGCGCGCCCGCGCACGCGACGTTGCGCGCGGCCTCGCAGACCGCCGCCACCGCACCAATATACGGATCGATCGCGCAGGCACGCGGATTGGAATCGACCTTGAGCGCGAGTCCGCGCCGCGAGTCCTTGATCCGCAGTACGGCGGCGTCGCTGCCCGGCCCGACCATCGTGTTCGATCGCACGATCGAATCGTATTGCCGATAGACCCAGCGCTTGGAGGCAACGTTGGGACTGCCGAGCAGCGCGCGCAACGCGGCGGCCGGCGCCGGCGCGTCCGTCTCAGCCGCGCTCTCCGAGGCCGCCGCAAGCGCATCGATCGCGGACGGCGCGCGCGCCGGACGATCGTAAACCGGCGCGTCGTCGCTGATCGCGCCGACTGGCAGATCGGCCACCACGCGTCCGCGATGAAGCGTGCGCCAGCGGCCGTCGCCAGTGACCTGCCCGATGACCAGCGCGTGCAGATCCCATTTGGCGAAGACCGCCTGTAGCTCGGCCTCGCGTCCGCGCTCGGCCACGATCAGCATCCGCTCCTGCGATTCCGAAAGCAGAATTTCGTAGGGCGTCAGATCGGCCTCGCGCAGCGGCACGCGATCGAGATCGAGTTCGATACCGAGGCCGCCGCGCCCGGCCATCTCGCTCGACGACGAGGTCAGCCCGGCCGCGCCCATGTCCTGGATCGCGACGATTGCGCCGGTCTTCATCGCCTCGAGGCACGCCTCGATCAATAATTTTTCGGTGAACGGATCGCCGACCTGCACGGTCGGACGCTTGGATTCGCTTTCGGCGTCGAACTCGGCCGAGGCCAGCAGGCTGGCGCCGTGGATACCGTCGCGGCCGGTCGCCGAGCCGACGTAGAGCACCGGGTTGCCGGCGCCGCGCGCCCGCGCGCTTTGCAAATCCTCGCGCCGGGCGAGGCCCAGCGCAAAGGCGTTGACCAGGATATTGCCGTTGTAGCCCGCGTCGAACATCACTTCGCCGGCGACCGTCGGCACGCCCACGCAATTGCCGTAGCCGCCGATACCGCCGACCACGCCGCCCACCAGAAACCGCGTGCGCGGATGATCGAACGAGCCGAACTTGAGCGAGTTCATACTCGCGATCGGCCGCGCGCCCATCGTGAAAATATCGCGCAGGATGCCGCCGACGCCGGTCGCCGCGCCCTGGTAGGGCTCGACGTATGACGGATGGTTGTGGCTTTCGATTTTGAAGACCGCGACCCAGCCGTCGCCGACGTCGATCGCGCCGGCGTTTTCGCCCGGTCCGCCAACCACGTTGGGGCCGCTCATCGGCAGCATCCGCAGATGCTTGCGCGACGATTTGTACGAACAATGTTCCGACCACATGACCGAGAACACGCCGAGCTCGGTGAAGGTCGGCGTGCGCCCGAGAAGCCGCTCGATCGCGGCATACTCCTCGGCGCTGAGGCCGTGCGCGCGCGCCTCGGCCAGATCGACCCGCGGCTCGCCCGGAAGGGCGATCGGCGCGGCGCTCATCCGGATACCCTCGGCGCGGCGCTCGCGGCGCCGGCGATAATCGATGCGAAAATTCGCCGCCCGTCCTCGCCGCCCAGCGCCATTTCGACCGCGTGCTCCGGATGCGGCATCAGGCCGAAGACGTTGAAGCCCTGGTTGGCGACGCCCGCGATCGAGCGCATCGAGCCGTTTGGATTCGCCGCGTCGCTCGCCGCGCCCGACTCGTCGACATAGCGCAGCAGCACCTGCCCGCGCTCTTCCATTGCGCGCAATTCCTCTTCGGGCGCGACGTAGCAGCCCTCGCCATGCTTGATCGGCAGGCGCAGGATTTCGCCCGCGCGCGCGGCGCGGGTAAACGGCGTCGCCGCGTTTTCAACGCGCACCGTAACGAAGTCGCAGACGAAGGCGAGCGACCGATTGCGCATCAGCGCGCCGGGCAGCAGATGGGCCTCGCAGAGAATCTGGAAGCCGTTGCAGATGCCGATGACCAGGCCGCCTTCGGCGGCGAACCGCGCGACGCTCCGCATGATCGGCGAGAAGCGCGCGATCGCGCCGCAGCGCAGATAGTCGCCGTAGCTGAAGCCGCCCGGCAGCACGATACATTCGGCGCCGCCCAGCACTTCGTCCTTATGCCACAGCATCGCGGCGTCCTGCCCGAGCACCTCGCCCAGCGCGTGCAGCGCGTCGGCGTCGTCGAGCGAGCCGGGAAAGCGTACGACGCCCCATTTCATCGGGCATCGACCTCGAAGCGGAAATCCTCGATATTCGGATTGGCCAGCAGTTGCTCGCACATCCGCTTGACCATGGCCTCGGCCGCCGCGTGCGACGGCGCGTCAATTTCGAGCGTCACGTAGCGGCCGACGCGCAGGTTGGCCACCCCGCTGATACCCAGGCTCGCGAGCGCGCCCTCGACCGCGCGCCCTTGCGGATCGAGGATTCCCTTGCGCGGCGTGACGAAGACCCGGGCCCGCAAGCCTAGCTCTCCACCCGCCGCAGCATCTCGTGGTACGCCCCCTCGACGTCGCCGAGGTCGCGCCGGAAGCGATCCTTGTCGAGCTTCTTGCGCGTCGCCTTATCCCAGAAGCGGCAGGTGTCGGGGCAGATTTCGTCGCCCAGCAGAATCTCGCCGCGATGGCGTCCGAATTCGAGCTTGAAGTCCACCAGGATCACGCCGCGCTGATCGAGGAAGCGGCTCAGGATGTCGTTGATGCGCATCGCCGACTCGTGAATCGTGTTGAGCTCGGTCTGGGTCGCCCAGCCAAAGACGATCGCGTGGTCGGCGATAATCAGCGGATCGTCGAGCGCGTCGCACTTGTAATAGAACTCGACCACCGGATGGCGCAGCACCTCGCCCTCCTCGCGGCCCAGCCGCTTGGCCATCGAGCCGGCCACGATATTGCGCACGACGACCTCGACCGGCACGATATCCAGCCGCTTGCACAGCATCTCGCGATCGTCGATCCGGCGCACGAAATGAGTGCGCACGCCCTCCCGCTCGAGCATCAGGAAGAACAGCTCGGACATGCGGTTGTTGACCACGCCCTTGTCTTCGATCGTGCCGCGCTTTTTCGCGTTGAAGGCGGTCGCGTCGTCTTTGAAGTAGGCGATTACCAGGTCAGGGTCGGCCGTCGCATAGAGCTTCTTGGCCTTGCCCTCGTAAAACATTTCGAGCTTTTCCGGATTGCTGTCCACGTTAACCTCCCGCGAATTGCGGCAGTGCTGCGGCTATATTACTTGGCGGCGGCGCGCGGGAATACTTGGCCGCGCACCGGCCACCGCCCGCCCGGCGCGATTATCCACAAACCGGCAGGGGTTGCGCCCGGCTTATGCACAACGCAGGAATGCGCGCGCGCAGCGTCATTTAGCCCGACGCGCGGCGTCACTTGGACGATCGCGCCGGACGGCCCGCCGGCGCATAGCGCTCGACCAGTTCCGCCGCCAGCCCAACGTAATTGCCCGGCTCCAGCCCCGCCAGCGCGGCGCGCGCCGCGGCGTCGAGCGGCAGCGTCGCGATAAACTCCGCAATCGCCGCGCGGCTGACCGGCCGCCCGCGGGTCAACTCCTTGAGCCGCTCGTACGGGCGCTCGAGTCCGTGGCGGCGCATCATCGTCTGGATCGCCTCGGCGACCACCTCCCACGCCTTGTCGCTGGCAATCTCGGCGGCGATCCGCGCGCGATTGATCTCCAGCTTGCCCAGGCCACGCTCGAGCGAGCCGAGCGCGACCATCACGTGGCCAAAGGCGGCGCCCATCGCGCGCATCGCGGTGCTGTCGCTCAAGTCGCGCTGCCAGCGCGAAATCGGCAGCTTGGCCGACAGATGCTGAAAGGATGCGCTGGCCAGCCCGAGATTACCCTCGCAGTTCTCGAAGTCGATCGGATTGACCTTATGCGGCATCACCGACGATCCGACCTCGCCGGCCACCGTCCGCTGGGTGAAGTAGCCGAGCGAGATATAGCCCCACACGTCGCGCGCCAGGCCGATCAGAATCGTATCGATGCGCACCACGGTGTCGAAAATCTCGGCGAGAAAATCGTGGCTCTCGATCTGCGTGGTCAGCGGATTCCAGGTGAGCCCCAGCCCCTCGACGAAGGCACGCGAATGGGCGATCCAGTCGACCGCCGGATAGGCGAACCGATGGGCGTTGAAATTGCCCACCGCACCGTTGGCCTTGCCGAGATATTCCTGGCGCCGCAGATGCGCGATCTGGCGCTCGAGGCGCGCCGCGAAAATCGCGAACTCCTTGCCCACCGTGGTCGGCGACGCCTCCTGCCCGTGGGTGCGCGCGATCATCGGCACGCCGCGGTACTCGTGGGCCAAAGCGCCAAGCGTGCCCGCGATCCGCGCCAGCGCCACGATCAGCTCGCCGGCGGCGAACTCCTTGAGCATCAGCGCGTAGGCGAGATTGCTGATGTCCTCCGAAGTGCAGGCGAAATGGATCATCTCGAGCGGCAAGCTGGAATCGATCGCGGCGATCTTTTCCTTGAGGAAATACTCAAGCGCCTTGACGTCGTGATTGGTCTCGGCCTCGAGCGCCTTGACCCGCCGCGCGTCGGCCGGCGCAAATTCCGTATACAGCGCGCGCAGGCGCCGCGCACCGGCCGCATCGATCGGCGCGACCGCGTCGATCGCGGGATTGGCCGCGAGCGACAGGTACCATTCGATTTCGACGCGCACGCGATAGCGTATCAGCGCCGCCTCGCTGAAGTAGCGGGCGAGCGCGCGCGTGCGCGATCGATAGCGCCCGTCGATCGGGCCAACCGCGCTCAGCGCCTGATCCGCAGCCGACGCTTCGTCACCGCCGTCGTTACGCTTGATGCTCATCGGGTCGCGTGAATTTTTCGCACAGACATAAATTCCGTCATCGCACGCTCAGCGCCCGGTATGGCCGAAGCCGCCGCCGCCGCGCACGCTGTCGCCCAGATCCTCAACTTCGACAAACTCGGCGCGCACCACCGGCGCGATCACCAGTTGCGCAATCCGCTCGCCCGGCCGGATCGTGATCGGCACGGCGCCCAGGTTGATCACTAGCACATGGATTTCGCCGCGATAGTCGGCATCGATGGTGCCCGGCGAATTGACCAGCGCCAGACCCTCGGCCAATGCCCGTCCACTGCGCGGCCGCACCTGGCCCTCGAAGCCGGGCGGCAGTTCGAGCGCGATCCCGGTCGGAATCGCACCGCGCTCGAGCGGTTGGAGCACGCGCGCCTCGGCCACGTCCGCGATCAAATCGGCGCCCGCGGCCGCGGCACTTTGATAGCGCGGGGCGGGCGGGCTGGCGGGACGAAGGCGTTTGATTTTAACCGTGAGCATTGTCTGTCTGCATTGCGCGCCGCCAGCGTCCGCCGCCCGCGCGAAGCGGGCGTGCGGCCGGGTTCGGCATTTCGGCCTACCACTTAAAGCGATCCACCGCGGCCGCGCAACGGGGTCGCCCGCCGCCTCCGGCCCGCCGCGCTCGCGGGCGCCGCGATCTTTCCATCGCCACCACGCGCCTCCCGGCGACTCCCGATCGACGCTGGCACACCCCATCGCCCACCGGGTAGACTGGCGTTCAACGTGCGGCTCGGCCGCCGCCGGCAAACCGACATTTTGGGGGTGGGAACTATGGCTCAAAAATATGGCCGTGGCGGCCGCATGGTCATCTGTTTCGTGTTCGCCCTGGCGCTGGCCGGAATCGGCCACGGCTCGGCGCAGGCGCAAACCAAACTGGTCAAGCCGCTCAACGGCGGCACCATCAAGATCCTCAAGTCGGGCAGCTACTTTCTCGCCGCCAATATCGTGAGCCTGCTGGTTGGCAATTCGGTCATCAGCGTCAATGCCAACAATGTAACGATCAATCTCAACGGCTTTACGATCAGCGGACCGGGCGGCGCCGGCACCGCGATAGCGATCAACGCGCTCGGCGACAGCGGCGTCACCATCGTCAACGGCGTCATCACCCGGATTCCCGGGGCCGGGATCGTGCTCGGCTCCAACAGCATCGTTTCGGGCGTGCAGATCGTAAATAACAACGGTGACGGCATCGATTGCGGCACCAATTGCCTGATCGCGGGCGATATCGTGACGGGTAATAACGGTGTCGGCCTTAATTTTACCGACGGCAGCAGCGGCTACCAGAACGATATCCTCGGCAATACCACGAACGTGATCAAGGGCACCAACCTCGGCCATAACGTCTGCGGGACCGCGCTCTGCCCGTAGCCGCGCCGCCGGAATCGCCTCGCGCGCATGGCGGCACCGCGCACGCTTGAAACAGGCAGGGGCGCATGACGCCCCGCGTCACACGCCCCCGCCCGCGCAAGTCGCTATCGTTCGCGCTAGCCGATCGCCGTCCAGACCTGCGGCGTGAGTTCGCGCCCCTTCAGATCGCCCAGCATGACCATCCCCATGCGGTCGGGATTGAAGCAGGTCGCCGCCAGTTCGATCACCTGATCGTTGGTCACGCTGTCGATCGATCGCGCGATCTCCTCAAGCGAAATATCGCGCTTGAAATAGATTTCGTTGCGCGCCAGCCGGTTCATCCGGCTGTCGGTCGATTCCATGCCGAGCAGCATGTTGCCCTTGAGCTGGCTCTTGGCGCGCGCCAGTTCGGCCGGCTTCAGCCCCTCGCGCGCGACCTTGCCAATTTCACCGAGCGTCACCTCGATCACTTCGTCGACCCACTCCGGGCTGGTGCCGGCGTAGATGCCGAAATAGCCGCAATCGAGGAACGCTGAAATGAACGAATAGATACTGTAGACCCGGCCGCGCTTCTCGCGCACTTCCTGGAACAGGCGCGACGACATCCCGCCGCCCACCGCCGTGTTGAGCACGTAGCCGGTATGGCGCAGCGGATCGACCTGGCTGATGCCTGGGCCGCCGATACAGATATGCGCCTGCTCGAGATCCTTGCGATGGTTGAGCACCATCACGCGCTCGTTGGGCGCCGTGATCGGCTCGCTGCGCCCGTCGCCCTCGACGCCGCCGAAGTAGCGCTGGCAATCGGCCACCAGCACGTCATGATCGACCGCGCCGGCCGCCGCGATAAACACCCGGCCCGCGCGGTAACGCTCGGCCATGAAGCTGACCAGCAGGGCGCGATCGATCGCGTTGACCGACTCGACCGATCCGAAGATCGGCAGCGACAGCGGATGCCCCTGCCAGAAATTCAGGTTGAAGAGGTCGTGGATAAAGTCGTCGGGCGTATCCTCGGCCTGGGAAATCTCCTGCAGCACGACCTGGCGCTCGCGATCGATTTCGGCCGGGTCGAAGACCGAATCCAAAAACAGATCGGCCAGCGTCTCGGTCGCCATCTTCAGATCCTCGCCCAGGACCTTGGCGTAATAGCAGGTGTATTCCTTGCCGGTGAAGGCGTTGAGCACGCCGCCAACCGCGTCGAACGCCTCCGCGATCTGCGCCGCCGTGCGCTTGCGCGTGCCCTTGAACAGCAGATGCTCGATGAAGTGCGAGACGCCGCTTTGCGCCGCGTGCTCGTAGCGCGAGCCGTTTTCCACCCAGATGCCGATAGTCGCTGAAACCATCGCCGGCATCGCTTCGGTCAGCACCCGGACGCCGTTGGGCAGTACGGTTTTCCGCATCATCGGGCGCGCCTAATTATCCTTCTGGTTTTCGAGGTCCTGCTGGGCCTCGCGCAATGACAGGCGAATCTTGCCGCTGCGATCAACGTCGAGCACCTTGACCTTGATTTCGTCGCCCTCGTGCAGCACGTCCTCGACCCGCCGCACGCGCTCGTTGGAGATCTGCGAGATATGCAGCAGGCCGTCGGTCCCGGGCATGATCTCGACGAACGCGCCGAACTCGACGATCTTGCGCACCTTCCCGTCGTAAATCCGGCCGACTTCGGGCTCCGCGGTAATCGCCTCGATCGCGCTGATCGCGCGCTCCATCGCGGCGCTGTCGCTCGACGCGATCAGCACCGTGCCGTCGTCCTCGATATCGATCTTGCAGCCGGTCTCCTCGACCAGCCCGCGGATCACCTTGCCGCCCGGTCCGATAACGTCGCGAATCTTGTCGGGCTTGATATGCAGCTTGACGATGCGCGGGGCGAAGGTCGAAACCTCCGTGCGCGATTGCGCCAGCGCCTGCTCCATCACGCTCAGCACGAACAGCCGCGCGTCGCGCGCCTGATGCAGCGCCTGGCGCATCACGTCGCGCGTGACGCCGCCAACCTTGTTGTCCATCTGGATCGCGGTCACGCCCGCCGCGGTGCCGGCGACCTTGAAGTCCATGTCGCCGAGGTGATCCTCGTCGCCCAGAATATCGGTGAGCACGCGCACCTGCTCGCCTTCCTTGACCAGCCCCATCGCGATGCCGGCGACCGGCGCGGTGATCGGCACGCCTGCGTCCATCAGCGCCAGGCTGCCGCCGCACACCGTCGCAATCGAGGAGCTGCCGTTGGACTCGAGCACCTCGGAGACCACGCGAATGGTGTAGGGGAAATCCTCTTCGGGCGGCAGCACCGCCGCCAGCGCCCGCTCGGCCAGCGCGCCGTGGCCGATTTCGCGCCGCGAGGCGCCGCGCAGGAACTTCACTTCGCCGGTCGAAAACGGCGGGAAGTTGTAATGCAGCATAAACTTTTTGTAGCGTTCGCCGACCAATGCGTCGATCCGCTGCTCGTCCGACGAAGTGCCCAGCGTGACCGTCGCCAGCGCCTGGGTCTCGCCGCGGGTGAAGACCGCCGAGCCGTGCGTGCGCGGCAGCACCTTGACCTGCGCGCTGATCGGCCGAATCTGGGTCGAGGTGCGGTCGTCGATGCGCTGATCCTGCTCAAGGATTACGCGCCGCACGCGATCGCGCAGCACCTTCTCGCAGGCCTCCGAGATTTCGCGCTTGCGGTCGGCAAAGCGCACGCTCACCTCTTCGGTGACCTTGTCCTCGAGCGCATAGAGCGCCGTGTTGCGCTCCTTCTTGCCGCTGATCTTGAGCGCGACCTCGAGATCCGCAGCCATCCGCTCGCGCACCGCCGCGACCAGCGCCTGGTCGTATTCCTTGGGCTTGAATTCACGCTTGGGCTTGCCCGCCAGGCGCCCCAGCTCCTGCTGCAGCTCGAAGATCGCGCGCATCTCCTCATGCGCCGTGAACAGCGCGTCGAGAATCGCCTCCTCGTCGACGATCTGCGCGCCGCCCTCGAGCATCACGATCGAGTCGGGCTTGGCCGCCACCACCAGCGAAATATCGCTCTCCTCGAGCTCGGCGAGGCGCGGATTGATCACCAGCTTGCCGTCCACCCGGCCCATCCGCACCGCCGCCACCGGCCCGCTGAACGGGATGTCCGAGACTGCGAGCGCCGCCGACGCCGCAATCAGCGCGAGCGTGTCGGGGTCGTTCTCGCGATCGACCGAGAAGACGTTGACGATAATCTGGGTCTCTTTGTCGTAGCCCTTGGGAAACTGCGGACGCATCGCGCGGTCGATCAGCCGCGAGGTCAGGATCTCTTTCTCGGAGGGACGGCCCTCGCGCTTGAAAAAGCCGCCGGGAATCTTGCCCGCGGCGAAGGTCTTTTCCTGGTAATCGACGGTCAGCGGCAGGAAGTCTATCTTGTCGCGCGCCGTATAGGCCGAGACCACCGTAGCCAGCACGACCGTGTCGCCGTATTGCGCCAGCACCGCGCCATGCGCCTGTTTCGCCAGGCGTCCGGTCTCGAGCGAGAGCGGCCGTCCGGCAAATTCTATTTCGAGCTTTCTGTACATCGGAATCACACTTGGAAGGGAGCTGGAGAGGTTCCTTTGATATCGCGGGTTGGCCGCGGAACCTCGTTGCCTGATGCGCCTTGCATGGGATGGTTTCCGCCCCGGCCGCATCGCGCGGCCCGGCGGACAGACAGCGTGCGGACCGGCCTAGCGCCGGATGCCGAGCTTTTCGATCAGCCCTTTGTAGCGCCCGAAATCCTGGCCGCGCAGATAGTCGAGCAGTCGGCGGCGTTTGCCGACCAGGCGCAACAGTCCGCGCCGCGAATGATGGTCTTTCGCGTGCGACTTCAGATGCTCCGTCAGGTATTCGATGCGCGCGGAGAAGAGCGCGATCTGGACGTCTGAGGAACCACTGTCGTTTGGCGTCACGGCGTGGGCGCTGATTATTTCCCGTTTGCGGGCGGCCTCGAAGGGCATCAGGTGTTCTTTCTTTCCCTTTTTCCTTTATTTAACCGGCAAGCCTAACAGACCCCTCGGGCACAGTAAAGCTACCCGCCCAAAAGGTCCGCCGAGCCCCGGAGCGATCGCGTGTCCGCAGCGCCCGTTGGCACCGTCGCGCGGCTCGCACATCGCGTTGATATCGATTGGCACTGATGGTCAATCCTTACTTATCGCACTTATTGCTCGCCAAAAATACGCGCGATCGTCGCCGTCACGCGCGAGGTCGCCTCGGCCACCGCGATCAATCTCCCGTCCGCCACCACCTTGAAGAACTTGGCCGCCGGCGGCACCAGACAATCCAGCGCGCGCGAATCGCCATGCCGCAGGCGCCGCTCGGTCTCCGCGTCGGCGGCCACTTCGGGCATCGCGGCAAGCGCAGCGCACAGCCCGATCGCGCCGGCCGCTGCGCCGCGCTCGAGCGCCGCAAGCACGTCGCCCAGCGGGCGCGCGTCGGCAATCG
>DATLRA010000112.1:0-6814 GCA_035534935.1 Binataceae bacterium (SeqCode) | reverse complement strand
GCCGGGCTGACGCTTGAGCCGGGCGATCGCGTCCTCGGCCAATGCCGCCGTCTTGAGCACGCCGCCCGACGGATCGGCCTGGCGCATCGCGTTCAGCCGGGCCGCCAGTCCGTTCAGCTCGCGGGCCAGGGCGCCGTCGTCGGCGGAAGGCGTGGCGCGGATTGAAACCGGCGCCAGGCGCCGGCCGAGGGCGGCGAGCAGCGCGAGTTTTTGCGGCTGGCGCGTGGGAATATAGGTCGTCAAGGTTTGGACGTCGGCGACTTCGGGCAGCTTGCGGAAGGCCGCCGCCTTGCGATCGGCGGCCGCGGCGGTGGGCGCCAGCGCGACCGCGAACCATGACGAGCGGCCGGAGTCGCGCAGCAGCAGATTCTCGTAGCGCACCGCCTCGGCGCCGCTCGCCTGCAGCTTGAGGACGTTCTGATCGAAGTGCACATCGCGTATCAGGAACAGCGCGCCGGCGGTTGCCGCCACGCTCAAACCGACGATCAGGCCGGGGCGCGCGAAGAGTTTTTCCAGCGTCGATCGGCGCGGCGCGAGCGAGAGCATCGGCCGCACCGGCGGCGGCCGCCGGCGGTCGCGCAAGGCGACCAGCGCCGGAAAAACCAGCATCGCCGAGAGCAGGCACATGAACAGCCCGGCCGCCGAGACCAGGCCCAGCTCCGCGATCCCCTTGAAGTCGGTGAACATCGGCATCAGGAAGGCCAGCGCCATGATGCACGCCGAGGCGAAGACCCCGGTGCCGGTGTTGACCACCGCCAGGTCGACCGCCGCGGGCATCGCGGCCCCGTTGCGCCGCGCCTCGTCGTAGCGCGCCATCAGATGGATCGGGAAATTGATCCCGATGCCGGCGAGCACGCTGGTGAAGACCGCCGACAGCAGATTGAGATGGCCGACCGCGAGCGTCGTGAAACCGAACGACCAGGCGACTCCCGTGAGCAACGCGATGATCGCGAAGAGCGGCTCGACCAGCCCGCGAAACGGGATCACGATGAGTGCGATATTGCTGCTGATCGCGAGCACCGAAGCGAGCATCATGTCGTGCTGGGTGGTGCTCTGTTCCGCATAGGCCAGCGCGGGGCCGCCGGTCATCCCGGCGGCGACGCCCGGCATCTGCGCGCGCACCGCGTCGAGGTCGGCCTGAATCACGGCGACCGGGTCGGGACCGTTGGCCGCGCCGTCGCCGGGCGCGATATCGATCAGCAGGTACTTGCCATTGTCCGAGGCGAGGAAGCCGTCACGCGCGGCACCGCCCGCGCCGCTCAGGGGATTGAGCGCGATCCACGGCGACGGCGGATTACTCGCCGGATCGGCGAGCATCCCGGCGAGCACCGTGTTGAGCATTGCGAGATTCGCCGCGGGATTGGTGGCCACGTCCTGCGCACCGGCGCGGTGCGCGACGGCACCGTTCGCTCCGGCGTCCCGACGAAGGCCGGCGGCGGCGCGATCGAGTTGCGCATTGACGATTGCGAAGAGCGTCGCCAGCGTCGGGTCGGCACCGTACGCCTGGATCATCGGGATACTCGCGGTCAGCCGCGCGTCAAGCTCCTGCAAATCGTCGAGGCTGAGATAGAGCAACGCGGCGCTGCCCATCTCGCCGCGATCGACCCGGTAGAAGACGCTCTTGACGTTGACCCGATCGGCCTTCAGGCGCGCCGCCAGCGCGTCGGTCAAGCGTTCGGCGCGGACGCGATCGGGCGCCGTCCGGACCGCCACGATCAATCCGTCGAGGTCGGGGAACTCCTTGGTGTAATTGAGATAGTCGCGGCTGGCGCGGTTGTTGGCGCTGATCAGGTCGTCCTGCCCGGTCTGAAACTGAAGCCGCGCCTTGGTGTACATCACGCACAGCGCCGCGAGGATCGCCGACAGCATCAGCACCAGCCACGGATGGGTTACGTCGAAGCGCGCCACCGCGCGAAAGATGCGCTGGCGAATCGGCACGGCGGGGGTTGTCATGCGTCGCGCGCCGCAGTCGCGGCGTCGCCAATCTGGCCGACGCCAGAGGCCAACGGGTCGCGCAAATTGCCGGCCGGTATCGCGTGGCCGCACCTGCGGCCGAGGCGTTTACGATATGCGGGGATCACTTGGATGAACGTTCGGACGGGAATTGCGCGCAGGAGATTAAATCGCGGCGGCCGCGGGGCACCGGAACAGGTGTGCGCGCAGCCGCTGCAATTGCACTTCGACCAGCTCCTGCAGCTCCGCCTCGTCGGCGCGCTCCGCGCGCTGCTGGAGCAGGATCAGGCCGAGCGAGCCGAGCGCAAATGCGAGTGCGATTTTCAATAACATCTGGATTTTCCCACAGCTCCCGAGTTTGCCTCAGGCTCTGCCCGATTCCTGAATGACGCCACGCTACGTGGTGATTAGCCGCGCATTCGGCGCCGCGCAACTTCTGGCATCGCCAATGTTCTGCCGTGCTGACATGCCCGGCGCACCCGTAGACTAACATTTCCACCCGGGTGAGCGAAGCCTTGGCCGGACGCTCCGGCCGCTCTCTGCTACCGCGCGCGGAGTATGGCCGGTTGTAACGCGGCGCCGCGCGCGATTACAATTATAGAAGAGCCACAGCCCGCCCGACCTATTGCCTGTGCGTCAATCCCGGCGCCTGATTTACACGGCGAGCGTGGTATCCATTACGATGCCGAGGGACTCGTTCAATCGCGAGATCGATTATCTGCGGATATCGCTCACCGATCGCTGCAATCTGCGCTGCGTCTACTGCATGCCGCTCGAGGGGCTGCGCTTTCTGCCCAACGCCGAACTGTTGACCGCCGCCGAGATCGAACGCGTCGTGCGCGCCGCCGTCAGCGTCGGCTTTCGCAAGTTTCGCCTGACCGGCGGCGAGCCGACCCTGCGCCTGGACCTGCTCGAGATTGTTGAGCGCATCAGCGCCGTGCCGGGCGTCGGCGACCTTGCGCTGACCACCAACGCGCTGCTGATGGGCAAGCTGGCGGTGCCGCTCAAGGCCGCCGGCCTCGCGCGTATCAACGTGCATCTCGATAGCCTCAATCCGGCGACCGTCGAGCGGCAGATGCGCTGGGGTACGTTTGCGCGCGCGTGGGACGGCATCATGGCGGCCGAGGCGGCCGGCCTTACCCCGATCAAGCTCAACGCCGTGGTCACCGCCGGGTTTAACGAGAACGAAGTCGTCGACGTGGCGCGCCTTGCGATTGAACGCGACTGGCATGTGCGGTTTATCGAGCTGATGCCGCTGGGCGGCGGCGAATGCGCCACGCTGTCGATCAAGCGCTACGTCTCGAATATCGAGACCCGCCGGCGGATCGAGGCGGCCCTGGGGGCGCTCAGCGCAATCGATTCGGCTAATCCCGCCGACGAATCGCGCAACTACCGCATCGCCGGCGCGCGCGGCGTAATCGGCTTCATCAGTCCGGTCAGCGAGCCCTACTGCGGCACCTGCAACCGGATGCGTCTGACGGCCGACGGCAAGTTTCATCTATGCCTGCTCAACGATGACGAACTCGACGTGCGCAAGGCGCTGCGCGCGGGCAACAGCGACGGCGGCCTCGAGCGCATCGCACAAATCCTGGTCACGGCGGTCGCGGGCAAGCCCACCGGCCATCATCTGCTCGAAGGGCGCTCGACGCGCGACCGCTCGATGTACCAAATCGGCGGCTGAAGGCCGCCGCGCACCGCTTCCCTGCGTGAATCCGGGCTGATTTCGCTCGCGAATCGCGCTATCGGGTGAAGCATTTCACCCTTGTTTCGCCATACGGTTTCATCAAAATACTGAGCGTGGGCACAAGCAGGTACGCTTGCGCGTGCTGGAGAGCTCGCTGAACCGTCATGAGTCAACAAAATCTATTTTTCTATACTATGATTTGCTTGCTCTGATTAGATTTTATCTGGCATATTTAGGCTCAGCATCGCATCACTCGGAGGGGCGAGGGTGGTTGATGCATGAAAGACTAATAAATTTGCCTAGCACGATCTGATTAAAGCTGCGGGAAGCCAATGAAATTCGAAGATGCGCTACGTAAGATTCGCCTTTTGCGCGCGGTCAAACAGGAAAACGGCGCCTCCGAGGCGGAGGTCGTAAGCGCGGCGAACCTCATCCAATCGCTGATGGATCGGTTTGCCGTGCGGCCCGAGGACGCCGCCCCGATCCGGCCCCCGATTTTCCGCATGAGCTGGGTCTACTGGGAGCAACTTTGCAACGAGCACGGCCTTGAACTCAAACGCTTCGGCAAGCGCGGCAGCGCACGGATTGGACCCGACCGGCTCGTGCTGATACGGCTCGAAACGGGCGAATGGCGGGTGCAGCGCGCGGCGCGCGGGGTGGACGAGACGATTGCGCACGACCGCGGCGTGGAAACCCTGCGCATTTATCTAAACCACCACGCGTCGCGGATCTATTCGCTGGCGCGCAATGGGCCGGAAGTTTACCGCTCGCGCTGAGGATCGCGCGCCGGCGGCGAGCCTCGAGGATCTCGAGCGTCTGCACATCCTGCGCGTGCTGGCCGAGGCGACCACGCTCGAGGACGCGGCCGCGACCCTCGGCATCAACGTCGCGACGCTGTGGCGCAAGCGCAAACGCTACGGCATCGACTAGCCGGCGGCTCGCCCTCGACGAATGCGCCACCGGCCCGGCATCACGATGGCACCTAGCGCCATCGCGATGACTCAGAGCGGTACATTCGTTTCGCGGTGATTACCTCAATTTCGCCATAGTGTGCGCCGGCCGCGGCATGGCGGTTGCAACCTACATGCTGTGAGATTGTGTCCGAGAGACGCCACCTGTGGTCGATTCTGAGCTTCGCCAAGCCGATCCGTGCGCCCAGCACGAGGAATTCCGTCGCATCTTCGACGCCAGTCCCGATCCGATCGTCATCACGAGCGTCGCGACCGGCCGGATTATCCTGGTCAACCAGGAGTTCGAGCGCCTGAGCGGTCATACCCCGGCCGAGGCGGTGGGCCGCAAGCCCGACGAATTGGGCCTGTGGCCCGACCCGCGGATGCGCGAGTATTGCGCCGGCCTGCTGCAGGCCAACGGCACGCTGCGCAACCTGGGCATGACCTTTCGTGGTAAAAGCGGCGAGCAGGCGACCTTTCTGTTGTCGGCCTCGGCGATTACCTTCAATGGCGAACCATGCAACCTGGCGATTGGCCGCGATATCAGCGAAATGCGCAAGATTCAGGGCGAGCTGGTGGCCGCGCGCGAGGCGGCCGAGACGGCCTCGCGCGCTAAGTCGGAATTTCTCTCGATCATGTCGCACGAGATTCGCACGCCGATGAACGCGATTCTCGGCATGGCCGATCTGCTGGCCGAGACGGCGCTCGATCCGCAGCAGCGCCAGTTCATGAATCTGATGCGCAACAACAGCGTCGCCCTGCTCGGCCTGATCAACAATATCCTCGATCTCGCGCGCATCGAGAGCGGCCGCATGAGCCTCGAGCGCGGCGACTTCGACCTGCGCGAACTGGCCCGCGGCGTGATCGATACGCTGGCCGTGCGCGCGCATGAGCGCGAGCTCGCGCTCGACCTGCGGATCGCGCCGGGGCTGCCGACCGCCCTGGCCGGCGACGCCCTGCGCGTGCGCCAGGTCCTGGTCAATCTGGTCGGCAATGCGATCAAGTTTACCGAGCGGGGCGGGGTCACCCTGGCGATTACCCAGGAGATCGAGTCGTCCGCGGCGCCCGAGTCGCCCGCGCCCGGCGCGCCACCCCAGGCGCTGATCCATTTCGCCGTGACCGACACTGGCATCGGCATCGCGCGCGACAAGCTGGATGACGTTTTCGCCAGCTTTACCCAGGCCGATTCCTCGACCGCGCGCCGCTACGGCGGCAGCGGCCTGGGCCTCGCGATCGTCAAGCGGCTGGTCGATCTGATGGACGGGCGGGTGTGGGTCGAGAGCCGGGTCGGCGCAGGCAGCACGTTCCATTTCACCGGCCATTTCGCGGTGCGGCCGCCGTTCGCGGCGGCGGCGCCGGAGGCGTCGGCGGTCGCGCCGGTCCCCACGGTGGCACGGCGCCCGGACGCCGCGCGGCGTGGGCCGGCGCTGGCGATCGCGCCCGGCCGCACGCTGGAAATTCTGGTGGCCGACGATTCGGTCGACAATCGCTTTCTGCTGCGGGCCTACTTCAAGCAGTTCGGCGCGCAGTTGGCCGGCGTGCATCTGGACGAAGCCGAAAACGGCGCGGTCGCGCTCGCCAAGTTCATCGCGCGCCGCTACGACGTCGTGCTGATGGACATGCAGATGCCGGTGATGGATGGCTACACGGCGGTCCGCCAGATTCGCGAATGGGAGTCCGGGCGGCCCGCGGCGAATACCCCGATTATCGCGTTGACCGCGTCGGCGCTGAGCGAAGACGTCGCGCGCTGCATGGCGGCGGGATGCGACCTGCATGTGAGTAAGCCGGTCTCCAGGGCGACGCTGTTCGCGGCGATCGCGCAATTGCTCGCGCCCGCCACGACGCCACACGCGAGCGGCGACGACGCGCCGCTCGCCGCCGATTGAGATTCAGCGCAAGCGGTTAACCGCCCTGGCATTGGCCAACTTCGCATTCGCGATGGCTTCCAATGCGATGAGTTCGGCTAGCGGCAATATCAGATGGAATCGGTCGAACATTAAAACAATCGCTCAGCCGGGCGGATTCACCGGAACCGGCCGGGCGCGCGAGTTGACGGACGGGCGCGGGAAAGCCTTTAATGCGCCTATGGCTGGAATTGTTTCCTACGGTTCATATATCCCCTACCGGCGGCTCAAACGCGCCGCGATTGGGCAGGTGCTGGGTATCCCGGCCGGCCGCGGCGAACGCGCCGTGGCGAGCTTCGACGAGGACAGCGTCTCGATGGCGG
>DATLRA010000111.1:0-19844 GCA_035534935.1 Binataceae bacterium (SeqCode) | reverse complement strand
CGCCGCGGCGATCAGCAGCGCGTCGAGCACCTGGCGTTCGCGGTCGTGACGGTCGGTGAGCCCGCGCGATCGGAGCAGATCTTCGTAGGCCGCAAACATCGCGGTTATTCCGGCGAGATGGTTCGGCGCGGGTAGCGCGGCCGCCCGGATCGCCGCGCGCAGGTCGCCCGGGACGATCGCGGCGCCCTTGAGCTGGCGGATCAGATTGAGCAGATGTTCGACCAGGCCATGGCCGGGTACGAGACCCGCGGCCAGCGGAGGGGAGCGCTTGAGAACGGCTTCGAGCGCGAGCCGTTCTCCGATCGGATCGAGGAGCACGCCGCGCGGGTCGGCTTCGCGCCAGATCGCGTCGACCAGTTGCGGGAAGGTCATGATCCGATGGCCCATCAGGCAGCCCTGGTCACGCGCCATCCGCTTGAGTTGATCGGTGGCCTTGAGCGCGGTCGGGTAGATAGCGAGCCGGGTAAGCATCGGTGGAGCAGGATTATAGCGCGCGGGCGGCGCGGAAACGCGATGTTGCAAGGGCGCAAATCGGGCGGTGCGATAATTGGAACATGGCGGCAAATTCGTGACACACGGTTGTAATAAATTCTCGATTGCCGCTCTTAAAAGACCGCTAAATGACAATTGAGGTTAAATAACTGATGGCCCGTTACTTGCTTAAATATCCCTTAGCGTGTGCAATGCGCGACTTCGGTAGCTGGGAGCTTTGCGATAATGGCGATTCGAGTGTTGATGGTCGATGATTCAATATTTGTCCGCGACGTCCTGCGACATCATCTGGAATGTCTCGGCTGCGAAGTGGTGGCGGAAGCGGAAAATACTCTGCAAGCACTCGACCTCTATCGCACGATCGCGCCGGACCTGGTAACGCTCGATGTGGCGGTGCCACGCACCGGCGGGATCGGCGCGCTGGGCCTGTTTCGCATCATGCGCAGCGAGAATCCCGACGTCTCGATCCTGGTGGTCAGCGCGATCGCGTTTCCGGAGATCCGCAAGGCCTTCCTGCGCGAGGGGGCGCTCGATTACATAATCAAGCCGTTCGAGTCGTCGAGCTTCGAACAGGTCTGCAAACGGCTATCGACGATGTTTCCCGAATTGAACTACATGAACGCCGGCACGGCGATGCCGGCCGCCGCCCGGCACGGCTAACCACGGGGCCGGGCGTGGGGGCCGATCGGAAGGGCTAATGACAGACCCGGCGTTTCCTCCGGCAAATCACCTGGGCAAACTCCGCTCGCGAATCGGGATTCTTCGCCGCGGTCAGAATGACAAGAGCGCGCATCGCTGCTGTCATTTTGAGCGTAGGCTGCCACAGCGAAGAATCCCTTGCGGATGCTAATTTCATTAATTCACTAACGGTAAACAACGCTAGTCGATTCGGCTCGCAGTTTTTCGACTACGCGGAAATTCACCGCCAGGTGAGTTGATTATTTACCCCGGCCACGCCGGGCTCGCGCGCCGCCAAATTAGCGGCGTGCCGTGCGTCCTGGGCCGAATTGACTATCCCGCTCAACAGGATTTTGCCGTGGTCGCAATCCACGACCACCGGATGATCGGTAAACATCCCGTCGTTAGCCAGTGCCACCTTGACCTCGGTGATGAGCAGCGCGTCATTGGCCCGACCGGCGGGAGACTGGTAATGGTGGTCGGCCGCGAGATGCGCACTTTCATTGCTGGTGGTGATCGAGCTGGTCGTAGTCGGGTTTCCAGATTGATCCTGAGTATGCCCGGCGGGCACCTGGATCAACACGAGGATACCCGCCATCGCGGCGGCCTGAATTATTAGTGCGTACTTCGCGGACGAACTCTGGGTTGGCATTGCGAGGCTCGCCCGATTCCTAGTTGCTGGGGTTAACCGTCGTCGATTCGCTATGATGACTACTGCTGCTATCAATAGTGCCCGAAGCCGGGTCGGACGAGTTGGAAGTGGACGAATTGCTCGAGCGGTCAGTCGAAGTGCTGGTCGTCGTAGTCATCGGTGGAGGAGGAACCGGAGCCGGTACAGTCTGTACGACGACCTGAGGCTGCGGCGCCGGGACATACGTGGAGCTGGTTTCCCTGGTCGTGGAGGTGGTGCCGCAGGCACTGAGGAGAATCGCGAGCGCGATACCTAGTGTAGTGATTTTGAGGCCGTGCATGGATTTAATATAGTCAATTCCTCTAGTCATACGCAGAGTCTAACACGGAGTAGAGTCGGCGAGAGGCTTTTAGGCCGCCGACTTTGGTTACGCGCGGAACGGGAAGATCGTATAGCCGCGGGCCGATCGGAGCAGGCGGGCAAAGTCGAAATGCGGGGGATTGCCCGCTCGGATGTCGCAGTCCGGCTGCGCGTGCGATGCGTGGGGACGGCTGATGGCGCGAGAAACTACGGTTGGCGAGCGATGACTAAGGCAGATGATCGACGACGACGCGCTCGATCCGGATCGGCTCGCCGGGCACGCAACTGACGCACGCGACCCATCCGGCTTCGGTACTCGCATAGAGCGGCGCGGGCGTGCCGCAATAGGCCGCGGTGGTCGTGCCGCGCGACACGTCACCGAAGACGTGGACGTGGCCGAGCGCGATATAGTGGTAGGCGCTCGCTTCGATTTCCGCCGGCGTGATCGGTGACGAACGGCCGTTATCGCGGTCTTCGGTGAACAGCCCGTGGGCCAGCGCGATATTCCATTTGCCGGGCGCCGGCTCGGCCATCCCGCCGAGCGGCCGGTAATCCGGCGAATGCTCGACCAGGGCCTTGCCCCAGATTTGCACGGCGAGCTCGGGAAATTCGATTGTGCGCCCGTCGGGTTCGAGGATCAGATGGAGGTTGGCGGGCAGGTCGGCGGCGGCAAGGCCGGCGTAAATCGATCGCTCGTCGTGCGCGTCATGGTTGCCGGGGATCATCACGACCGGCATGCGCGCGCGCCCAATCTGGTCCATTGCAAAGCGCAGCGCGGTCTCCGGCACGCGGCTCGAATCGAACAGGTCGCCGACGATCAGCAGCAGGTCGCTCGCGCGATCGTTGGCCAGCGTGATCACGCCGCTGAAGGCCCGGCGCACGCGATCGCGAAAGGCGTCGCCCCGATCGCCGGTGCCGAAGGTGTCGCTCTCGAGGTGAACGTCCGAAGTATGAATGAAGTTCAGAGATCTTGCCGGCGTCAGTGCCACAGTCGTCTCCGTTGCCGCGATGGTCACCTCCGGGACGGCCACCGGGATCGTCGTTGAAAACGCCGGCGCCGCCGCATCGGGTTGATGCCGCGGGTGGGCACCGCGTCCGTACGCATTCGCCGCGCGGCCCCACGGCCTATACTAGGGCGCTTGCGCGCGCGGTTCAATCTTGTTGCGCCGATGCGCCGGGGCTAACCTGAACGGATCAGGGGGGTACCCGCGTGATTGTTGTAATGAAAGCGCACGCCACCGAAGACGATATCGCCAACGTGGTGCGGATGGTCGAGGCGCTCGCCTACCGCGCCCATATTATCGCCGGCGTCGAGCGCACCGTGGTCGCCTGCGTGGGCGAGGAGCGCGGCGCGGCCCATTCGCTACAGCATCTCGAATCGGTCGCGGGCGTCGAGCGGGTGATGCCGGTGCTCAGATCGTTCAAGCTGGCCAGCCGCGAAGTGCGTCCGGAGGGCTCGCGGATTATCGTCGGCGGGGTCGAGATTGGCGGCCCGCGCCTCACGGTGATCGCCGGACCCTGCGCGGTCGAGAGCGCCGAGCAGGTCAACGGCGCGGCCGACGGCGTTAAACTTGGCGGTGCGCATCTGCTGCGCGGCGGTGCCTACAAGCCGCGCACCTCGCCCTATTCGTTCCAGGGCATGGAAGACGAGGGTCTGATCCTGCTCGAAGAGGCGGGCCGGCGCGTCGGGCTGCCGGTGGTGACCGAGATCATGGACGCGCACGATATCGACGAGGTCGCCGAACACGCCGATATGCTCCAGGTCGGCGCGCGCAATGCGCAGAACTTCTCGCTGCTGCGCCGGCTGGGCAAGTGCCGCAAGCCGATCCTGCTCAAGCGCGGGATGGCGACGCGGCTCGAGGAATTTCTGATGGCCGCGGAGTATATCCTGTCCGCCGGCAATCCCAACGTGGTGCTGTGCGAGCGCGGGATTCGCACCTTCGAGACCGCCACGCGCAACACACTCGACTTGAACGCCGTGCCGCTGCTCAAGGAATGGACGCACCTGCCGGTGATCGTCGATCCGAGCCACGGAACCGGGATTTGGTCGCTGGTCGCGCCGATGGCGCTGGCGTCGATCGCGGCCGGCGCGGACGGTCTGCTGATCGAGGTGCATCCTGACCCCCGCGCGGCACTCTCGGACGGTCCGCAGCAGCTCAAGCCGGCGCGCTTCGCCCAACTGATGGAGTCGCTCAAGCCGCTCGCCGCGGCCGTCGGCCGCACGCTCTAGGCGTCCGCGAACATCGTGACCGTGACGCGCGGGTTGATAGTTGCGTGCGTCGCGAAGGCCGCAATCACCGCAATCGCCGCGCGAATCACGGATGCGGGAGCGACTGGTGGCGAGTCGCGCGCGCATTCGCGATTCGCCGCGACAATCATGGTAAGCTCGGCGCTACGATTCCGTGAGCGATAAGCTGAAAAAACCTCCGGCGCTCAGGCCCGGCGATACGGTGGGCGTCGTCGCACCGTCGTCGGTCGTCGAACGCGACTACCTCGAGCGCGGCGTGCGCGTGCTCAACGCGATGGGCTATCGGGTGCGAATATCGATCCATGCGCTCGATCGCGACGGTATCCTGGCGGGCGACGACGCGGTCCGCGCGAGCGAATTGCGCACGTTTTTCGCCGACGACGGAATCCGCGCGATTTTCGACGCGCGCGGCGGCTATGGCTGCGGACGGCTGCTGCCGCTCATCGATTTTGCCGCGATCGCGCGCGCGCCGAAGATCTTTCTGGGCTTTTCGGACGCCACCTTTATGCTCAATGCGCTGGTCGAGCGCGCCGGGATCGTCGCCTTTCACGGTCCGATGGTCGCGATGGATTTCGCCAACGGCCTCTCGCGCCGCGCGCTCGACCATCTGGCGCGCGTCCTGTCCGACGGCGCGCGCGGCTTTGAACTCGAGGCGCGCGAGCTGCTGCGTCCGGGCGACGCCGAGGGCGAGCTGGTCGGCGGATGCCTGTCGGTGGTGGCCGCGGCGATCGGCACACCCTACGCTCCGCGCTTCGCCGGGCGCGTGCTGTTTCTGGAAGACACCGGCGAGAAGGCCTATCGGATCGACCGGATGCTGGTGCAGTTGCGCCAGGCGGGGGTCTTCGACCAGGTCGCCGGGATTGTCTTTGGGGCGATTCGGCCGGTCGACGGCAGCGAGCATGAGCGCGCGCTGATCGCGACGTTCGTCGCCGCGCAGACCGCCGATCTGAAATGCCCGGTGCTGTTCGGGGTCGAAGCCGGCCACGGTACTGAAAATCTGACCTTGCCGTTTGGCGTGCGCGTGCGGCTCGCCGGCGCGCGCCGGCGCATGGTCTTTACCGAGCCCGCAGTCAGTTAGCGGCGGGCGCGCCGGCCGGCTGGATTATCCCTTGGTGGATGGTCGGAAGAAGCGGGCGCGCAAATGAATCTCAACCAATTGCTGACGCGAGTTACGTCGCTCGGCACAGAGGCATAGCGGCGTGGGTTGGAGCGAAGTCGAACAGGCCTTTGCGGAGGCTGCCGAAAAGGGCGCGATTCCCGGCGCGACGGTGGTCGTGCGGGTCGGCGAGCAGATTGCATACGAGGGCGCGTTTGGCTCGCGCTCGATACTGCCCGATCGATCGCCGATGCGCCTCGACACGGTCTTCGACCTGTCGTCGCTGACCAAGCCGCTGGCGACCACGGTCGCCGCGATGATGCTGGTGCGGGACGGCAAGCTGCGCCTCGACGATCGGCTGACGCGCTTTTTCCACAATTTCGGCGTGTACGGCAAGGGCTACGTGACCTTCCGCCATCTGCTGGCCCATTGTTCGGGGCTCGCCGCGTGGCGCCCGTTCTATCAGCAGATTGCCGAAGTCGAACGGCGCGGCAAGGTCAATTTTATGGCCAGCCGCGGGGCCAAAGAGCTGGTCTACGAGGAGATCCATCGGGAGAAGTCGGAAGCGCCGCCGGGCACCCGCACGGTCTACTCGGACCTGAACTTCATGCTGCTCGGCGAGGCGATCGAGCAGATCGGCGGGGCGGCGCTCAACCGCTTTTGCCGCGACAAGATTTTCCGCCCGCTCGAGCTGCGCGCCACCGACTTCATCGATATCTCGCTGGTGCGCACGCGCCGGCTCGAGCCGGTGCCCGAGATGTTCGCGCCGACTTCGGTATGCGCGGTGCGCAAGCGCCTGCTGGTCGGCGAAGTCGACGACGAGAACGCCTTTGCGATGGGCGGGGTGGCGGGCCACGCCGGAATGTTCGCACCGGTGCGCGAGGTCGATCGGATCGTGCTGGAATTGATTCGCGCGCATGCGGGGCGATCGGAATTCCTGCCGCAAAAGACCGTCGCGCAATTCTGGACCCGCGACCCCGCGGTGCGCGGCTCGACCTGGGCGCTCGGATGGGATTCGCCGTCGCCCGAGTATTCGAGTTCGGGCCACTATTTTTCCGCCGCCGCCGTGGGCCATCTGGGCTTCACCGGCACCTCGATCTGGATCGAGCCCGAGCGCGAAATCGCGATTTCGCTGCTGACCAACCGGGTACATCCGCGGCGCGAAAACCAGGCGATCCGCGAGTTCCGTCCGAAGATCCACGATTTGATCATGCAGGCGCTCGGCGCCGCGGCCTGATCGCGCTCATCCTGGTGCGCGACCATCTCGAAACCTGCGTCGCCGACGCGCTCGCCGAACGTGGCGGAGCGGCTAAAATCAGCGAGCTTATGAGCACGCTCGATCGCTTTCTCAACTGAGCATTATGGAACATAAATGCGGCGCGCATCACGCGCATGACCAAGGGCACAACGGTCACGCTACGGAAAAGGCGGCCACGCCGGCGGAATCCGCGCTGGTGAAAGATCCGGTATGCGGGATGACGGTCGATCCGGCCACCGCGCGCTGGACTCATCGGCATGACGGCCGCGACTTTTACTTCTGCGGTCAGGGATGCATGAAGCGGTTCGTGACCGAACCGGCCAAGTACCTTGCAGCGACCGCGATCACGCCCGCGCCGGCCGCGCCGGCCGGCGTCATCTACACCTGCCCGATGCATCCGGAGGTGCGCAGTGCGACGCCGGGGCCGTGCCCGAACTGCGGGATGGCGCTCGAGCCGATGGTGGGCGCGCCGGCCACTACCGCGCGCACGGAATATTTCTGCCCGATGGATGCCGAGGTCGTGCAGGACCATCCGGGGAGTTGCCCGAAATGCGGGATGGCGCTCGAGGCCCGCACGGTTGGGTTTAGCGGGTTTGGCGACGCGGCGATGGCCCCGGCTGACGCGGCGAATCCTGAACTGGCGGATTTCACCCGGCGCTTCTGGCTGAGCGCGGCGCTCGCGGTCCCGCTGCTGGTGCTCTCGATGTCGGAGATGATTCCCGGCATGCCGGTGCAGCGCGCGCTGGGGATCCGGCTGATCGACTGGATCGAAATGTTGCTCGCGACGCCGGTGGTGGTATGGGGCGCGTGGCCGTTCTTCGTGCGCGGCGCGCGCTCGATCGTCACGCGTCATCTCAACATGTTCACGCTGATCGGGCTCGGCGTCGGGATCGCCTACCTCTACAGCCTCGCCGCGGTGATTTTTCCGGCGAGCTTGCCGGCCGCCGCCGATTCGAGCGGCGCGCCGCCGGTCTATTTCGAGGCCGCCGCCGTGATCACTGCGCTGGTCCTGCTCGGCCAGTTGATCGAATTGCGCGCGCGCGGCCGCACCGCCGGCGCGATCCGGGAGTTGCTCGGGATGGCGCCGCGCAGTGCGCGGATCGTGCGCGCCGGCGGCGTCGAGGAAGACGTCGCGCTCGAGCGCGTGATGGCCGGCGACATCCTGCGCGTGCGGCCCGGCGAGAAGGTTCCGGCTGACGGCGTGATCGTCGATGGCGCGAGCGCGATCGATGAATCGATGATCACGGGCGAGCCGCTGCCCGCCGCGCGCGGCACCGGCGATCGCGTGGTCGGTGCGACGGTCAACGGCACTGGATCCTTCCTGATGCGCGCCGATCGGGTCGGCGCCGACAGCGTGCTCGCGCAAATCGTCCAGATGGTTGGTGAGGCGCAGAGTAGCCGCGCGCCGATCCAGCGCCTGGCCGACAGCGTCGCCGGCTACTTCGTGCCGATGGTGATGGTTGCCGCGGCGATCACTTTTGTCGCGTGGTACTTCGTCGGGCCGGCGCCCGCGCTGGCCCACGCGATCCTCGCCGCCGTCGCCGTGCTGATCATCGCCTGCCCCTGCGCGCTCGGCCTGGCCACGCCGATGGCCGTGATGGTCGGGAGCGGGTGCGGCGCGCGCGCCGGTGTGCTGATTCGCAACGCCGAGGCGCTGGAACTGATGGAGCGGGTCGATACGATCGTGGTCGACAAGACCGGCACGCTGACCGAGGGCAAGCCCAAGCTGACGACCGTCGAGACGATTCCCGGCCGCGACGAAGCCGAAATGATCCGGCTGGCCGCGAGCCTCGAGCGCGCCAGCGAGCATCCGCTGGCCGCCGCGATCGCCGCGGGCGCTGCCGAGCGATCGATCGCGCTCGCGAGCGTGACCGACTTTGCTTCGACCACCGGCGTCGGGGTGAGCGGCACCGTCGAGGGGCATCGCGTGGGCGTCGGCAGCGCGCGCATTTTCGACGGCGACAGCGCGGCCGCGCCGGCGTTGGAGCAACTTGCGGCGCGCGCCGAGATATTGCGCGGTGAGGGGCAGACGGTAATGTTCGTTGCGATCGACGGCGCGGCGGCCGGCTTGATCGGCGTCGCCGATCCGATCAAGGAATCGACGCCCGAGGCGCTGCGCAAGCTCCGCGCGGCGGGCCTGCGGGTGATCATGCTGACCGGCGACAGCCGCGCCACGGCGACCGCGATCGCGCGGCGGCTGGGTCTCGACGAGGTTGAAGCCGAGGTGATGCCGCAGGACAAGGCCGCGGTGATCAAGCGCCTGCAGGCCGCGGGCCGTGTCGTCGCGATGGCCGGCGACGGGATCAACGACGCGCCGGCGCTGGCCCAGGCGACGGTCGGAATCGCGATGGGCACCGGCACCGACGCCGCGATGCAAAGCGCGGGCATCACGCTGGTCCGGGGCGACCTGATGGGTATCGTGCGGGCGCGCAACTTGAGCCGCGCGGCGATGCGCACGATTCGGCAGAATCTCTTTTTCGCCTTCGTCTACAACGTGATCGGCGTGCCGATCGCGGCCGGCGTGCTCTATCCGTTCATCGGCCTGCTGCTCAATCCGATGATCGCGAGCGCCGCGATGAGCGCGAGTTCGATCTCAGTGGTGCTCAATTCGCTGCGCCTGCGCACGGTTGAATTGTGATCGACGATGCGGCGCGGCATCGGCAGCGACGCTTGATGCGCGCGGCCTATCGGGGGAAAAATTGATCGCGATGCCGTCTGATGCCGCCGCCTTAGCCACCCCTCCAAACGCCAGCGAAGCCGCCGCCGCGTCGGCCGCGCGGATCGCGCGGATTCCCACCCAGGTTCGCCGTATTCATCTGATCGGCGTGGCGGGCTCCGCGATGGCGGCGCTGGCCGGGATGCTGGTGGCGCGCGGCTACAGCGTCAGCGGATCGGATAATCAGCTCTACGAGCCGACCGCCTCGATCCTGAAAAACCTGCGCATCGATTTGCGCACCGCCTATAGCGCGGACAACCTCACGCCGCCGCCCGACCTGGTGATCGTCGGCAACGTCGTCACGCGCGCCAATCCGGAAGTTACAGCGCTGCTCGCCGGCCCGCTTGCGTATCTCTCGATGCCCGAGGCGCTGCGGCATTTTTTTCTCGCCGGGCGGCGCGTGCTGATGGTTGCCGGGACGCATGGCAAGACCACCTCGACCGCGATGATGGCGCAGGTGCTGGCGGTGGCCGGGCGCGATCCGTCGATGCTGGTGGGCGGAGTGACGCGCGATTTCGCCACCAATTATCGGCTCGGCGCCGGGCCCGACTTCGTGATCGAGGGCGACGAATACGACACCGCGTTCTTCGACAAGGGGCCCAAGTTTCTCCATTACCGCGCGGACGGTGCAATTCTGACGGCGGTCGAGTTCGACCACGCCGATATCTATCGCGACCTCGATCACGTCAAGGCGTCGTTCCGCGCGCTGGCTGCGCAGATGGACGCGCCGCGGGTGCTCGCGGTGTGCGCGGATTTTCCGCACGCGCTCGAGGTCAGCGCGGTGACGCGCGCGCGGCGGATCACGTTTGGCCTGCGCGACGGCGAGTTCCGCGCGGTCGATATCCGGATCGGCCCGGCGGGCGCGCGCTTTTCGATCGAGCGCGCCGGCGTGCGCGTCATCGGCGATCTCGACCTGCCGGTCGGCGGGCGGATGAACGTGGCCAACGCACTCGGCGTCTTCGTCTTGCTGAGCGAGTTCGGCGTGAGCGGCGACGAACTCCGCGTTGGGCTGCGCGCGTTCGGCGGGGTCAAGCGGCGCCAGGAGATCGTCGGCGAGGCGCGCGATATCGTGGTCATCGACGACTTCGCGCATCATCCCACGGCGATCGCCGCGACGCTCGAGGCGTTAGCCGAGCGCTACGCCGGCCGGCGGATCCTGGCGGCCTTCGAGCCGCGATCGAACACCGCGCGCCGCAGCGTCTTTCAGGCCGGCTTCGCCGCCGCCTTCGATCGCGCCGCGCGGGTCTACCTGGGCGCGGTCTACTTCAAGGAAAACGATCCGATCGCGCCCGCCGCGCGGCTCGACACCGACCTGCTGGCCGCGGCGATCGGCGCGCGCGGCCCGCATGCCCAGGCCTGCGCGAGCACCGACGCGATGCTCACCGCGATCACCGGCGCCGCGCGGGCAGGCGACGTGATCGTCTGCATGTCCAACGGGCCGTTCGACGGCTTGCCCGGCCGCATTGTTACCGCGCTGAAATAGCGCGCACGCTTGGCCGCGCGCACAGCGCATTGCGGGAGCGCTCGCGGTGCGCACCCCACACTGATGATGGTGAAAAACGCGTCAGGCGGGCGGGCCGCTCGCGAGGCGGCGCAGCACGTCGTCGAGATCGGTCGCGGCGATCGAGGGTCGGATCAGGTCGGCGGCGGCCAGTGCGTCGGCCGGCGCCGTATGGGATAGCGCCAGCACGCGCATCCCGGCACGCCGCGCCGCCTCGACGCCGGCGGCGGTGTCTTCAATCGCGAGGCATTCGGCGGCGACGATCGACGGGCGCGGCCGCAGGATAAAGCCGAGCCGCCCGAGGCCGGCGAGAAAGCCGTCGGGCGCGGGCTTGCCGTGGGCGGCGTCCTCGGCGGCGATTATATCGACGAACAGATCGCGGAGTTGCGCGCGGCCGAGAATCGTCTCGGCCTCGTGGCGCAGCGTGCCGGTCACGACGATCAGCGGAAAGCGCTCGGCACATCGGCGGACGAACGCGGCCGCGCCCGGATAGATTACGTCGCAATCCGCGATCATCGCGCCGTAAATCGCGGCCTTGCGCGCGGTGAACGCCGCAATCGCGTCGGGCGTCGCCGGGTGGCCATGCTCGGCGAGCAGCAGGGCGAAGCAATCGTGGTCGGTGTAGCCGATCAAGCGCGCAAAATAGTCGGCGCGATCGACCGAAATTCCGGCCGGGCGCAGAACCTCGGCGAAGGCCTGGAAATGGAGCGTCTCGGTGTCGGCGAGGGTGCCGTCGAGATCGAAAAGGAGCGCGCGAATCGGCATCGTGATGGCTAATCTTTACGCGCCGCGGCGCGCAGAGGGAATAGCGCGCGGTGGGGTGCTACGGCTTCGGACCGGGAACCAGCACAGCTTATCGCCCCAGCCTCAGCCGAAGTGAAGGGTCGGGCGGTGGGCAAGATCAAGCGAACCGTCGAGCAGGTGGTGGACAAGGCAAAGTGTGCCGTAAAGAACGGTAAATATAGAGCACCAGCGGCATAAGGGTTCTGAAATCTTGAAAACCGCCAGGTTTAGGGGAGGATCGTGATCTATGAAATCGATTACCTGGTTCGGAGCATTACTCGCGCTGGTCGGGATTCTCGGATTGGCGATTCCCGTATTTACGACCTCGCAAACCAAGGACGTGGTAAACCTGGGCGATGTCAAAGTTCAGAACACGGAGCGAACGACGCACGTCGTTCCTGAAGTTTTGAGCGCTGGCGCACTGGTCCTGGGGCTCATACTCATAGGGGCCGGCGTTTATACCAAGCGAGCGGTATGAAGGAATCGCGCCGCATCACGGTCAGAAGTAAGCCAATGACTTGCCGCGACGGCAGACCGGCAAGTTGAAATGTCCGCTGTGGTCATTGCGGATTGAGCAGAACCGGCTTACGGAATGGATTGGCAGGAAACTTTCACACATCCAGTTCGCAGGAGAGAGTTATGCTACTATTAGTTTTAATTCTGCTTTTGTTGTTTGGTGGGGGCGGCGGCTACTATGCTTATGGACCTTCCGGGGGAATCGGAATCGGCGGAATTATACTCATTGTTCTGATCGTGCTGCTCTTCACGGGGCGTTTGTCGATAAAATAGCTTTTGACTCGCGGTCAAATCGAGGCGATGACTTTCCATCTGCTTATTTCAGCAGATTACACTTTGGTGTTGGTTCTCATTCGATCAGTGGCCGGCGTGGTTTAAAGACGAACCCGCGAGGGTAATCGCTCAGGAGAGTAATTCAACGACTCCGAGGAGATCAGGATTATGAGCATTAGGAAGAGGATTCTGGCCGTGGGGTCTGCTGTGATTCTTGGAATCTGGTTGGCGCCACCGGCTTTCGCACAGGACACGGGTAGCAGTTCCGCCAGCAGTTCGATGCATCAGGCGGGCGAAGACACCGAAGGCGCGGTGACGAATGCTTATCACGGGACGATTACGGCGGTGGACGATACGACAATCACTACCGCGGTGAAAACCAACCTGGCTGCCGCCAAGAACCTGCGGTCCGGCCAGATCCACGTCACCACCACCGCTGGCGTGGTCACGCTGAGGGGCACGGTACACGATTCGGAAGTAGTGTCACGCGCCGAGGCGATTGCGAGAGATACGAGCGGCGTACGGCGCGTGAGGAACCATCTGCGAGTGTCTGCTTCAGTTCCTCAGGGCTAGAAGATGTCTGAACGGCCAAGCGCGATGGCGATCGTTTGCGCAACTTCTTCCGTCGACGGTACCGCTAGGGAAGCTCTGCACAAGACCACTCTGTCATTTTGAGCGCAGCGACAAATCGCGGGATTCCTCACTCCGCGGACTCCGTTCAGAATGACGATCTAACTTGTGCAGAGGTTCCCTAGAGCATACGAATGACGAGACTCCCGGAATTGACTTGAGCCGCGCCGAAAGACATCAGGCGTAGCGGGTGAGAATCGGAATCACCTCATGCTGCGGGGCGCCGCCGCTGATTTCGGCGCGGCCGTCCTCGATTGTCATGTCGAGTTCGCTGCGTATCCCGAGCTTGCCCGGAAGGTAGATGCCGGGCTCGACCGAAAAGCAGGTGCGATCGATCAGCAGGCGATGGTCGCGGGTTTCGAGCGAGTCGAGATTGGCGCCGGTGCCATGGACTTCGCGGCCGATCGAATGGCCGGTGCGATGGACGAAGGCGTCGGCGTAGCCGGCCGCCTCGATCACGGCGCGCGCGGCGCGGTCGGCCTCCTCGCCGCTGACCGCCCGGCCGGCGGCGACGCGACTCTGAATCAACTCGACGGCGGCATCGCGCGCGCGGGCGACGATGCGGAAGACGCTCGCGAACTCCTCCGGCACCCGCGCGTCCACGCAGCCCATCCAGGTCAGATCGCCATAGATTGCGTCGGCCTCGCGGCCCTTGGCGAAGAGGTCGAGCAGGACGAGGTCGCCGCGCCGGATGGGTGTGTCCTGATCGGCGCCGGTGCAGAAATGCGGATTGGCGGCGTTGGCGTTGACCGCGACGATCGGCGGCTCGTCGGTGCGCAGTTGATGCGCCGCGATACGGCCCATCACAAAACCCTGGATCGTGTATTCGGTGCAGGGGATATGGCCACGCGCGCGCCGCGCGATTTCGGCGAAGGTCTCGTTGACGATATCGCGCAGGGCGGTGGCGGCGCGCCGATGGCCGGCCAGTTGGGCCGGCGTGAGCGTCGCCTCGAAGCGCTGGATCAGGTCGGCCGCACTGACCAGTTCGACGCCCAGCGCGCGCACCATCTCGGCCGTCCCGGCATCGACCCGCGAGACGTAGGGAATCGCGCAGCCGGGCGAATAGTTCATCGCGACCCGCCGGCAGCCGGCCAGAGCCGCGCCCAGCGCCGCGGTCATCTCGCGCTCCGAGCGGTAGACGATGCGCCGGGTGGCGGGCAGGGCGTCGAGCCGCTGGGCCTCGACCGCCGAGACGATCGCGCAGGTCTCGCCGGTGGCCGCGATGAAATAGAACCAGCGGCGCGTCGTGATGCCTTTTTCCGGGATGCCGAGGATGCGGTAGGCGAGCGGGTCGCTCATGCGGAAGTCATAGAAGAGCCATCCGTCGAGCGCCGCCGCGGCCAATGCCGCCGTAATCTCAGGGCTTCGCGCCATGCTTGATAACCTCCGCCAGGGGAAGCTCCGCACCGGTCAGTTTGTCATTCTGAACGAAGTCTGCACAGTGAAGAATCCCGGGCTTCTTCGCTGCGCTCTGAATGACCTGATGGGCGTTCCGCGGAGGTTTTCGAGCGGCCGCGCACGTGCCCCCGCCGAAATCAACTTGGAGCGCCTGGCTCGCATGCGCTTCAGTCGGCGGCCGGCGGTTTGAAGCGCGCGCCCCACGGATGGACGCGGCCGGCGGCGATCCGGACCATCGGATTGCGCTCGAAATTCAGCGGCATCGTGCGATACTGCGGATACTTGTCGCGCAGGTTGCGCAGCGCGAGCATGTACTCGTTGGGATCCTCGACCACGCGGGCCACGCCGCGCACCAGGACATAGGCCAGATAGGCCCATTCCTCTTCGTAATGATCGACGATCAGCGCGACGCGCGGATTCTCGGCGATATTACGCATCCGCTTGATCGCGGTGCCGACCGCGCGCTTGGGCTTTTCATCGATGACGAAATAGAAATGGGTGCCGCCGTCGAACCAGAAACAGAGCGGGACGTTATGCGGCGCGCCGGCGCCGTCGGCGGTTGCCAGCCGGCCGGTGCGCGCGAGCCGCAGAAATTCCGCCACGCGCCCGTCGGAAAGCCATTTCAGTCCATCGTCAGCCATCGTCGATGCCGCCGGTTCGTCAAGGCTATCTCGTCCGGCGCCGCTATTGTACGGCGCGTGCGCCGCGCGATTCGAGCGCGCGGTCTCAGATCGAGCTTACTCCCAAAGCCGGTCGCCGGAAGAGGCCGCCGCCATCGGCACGATCAGCGCTCTTCGCCGAACAGAAAGATCGCGAACGCGAGGACGGCGAAGATCGCGTTGGGGGTCCACGCCGCGACCCACGGCGCGATGATCCCCGACTCGCCGAGCGACGAGGTCAGGCCGAGCGAGAGCCAGTAGCCGAAGCCGATCGCGATAGCCAGGCCGAAGCTGCGCCCCAGGCTCAGGTTTCGCGGCATCGGATCGAGGCTCAGCGCCATGCCGAGCGCGACCATGATCAGGCACGACAGCGGCGTGGCGTACTTCAGATCGCGTTCGACCACGTAACCACCCGGGTCGAGCCCCTTGTCGCGCAGGTTGCCAATATAGCGGTCGAGCTCCCACAGGCTGAACTCCTCGGGATCGAGCAACACCAGGTTGAGGTCGGCCGGCTTGACCGATTCGCCGAAGATCATCTGCTGGTCGCCGATCGAGACGTCGCCGTTGGCCGCCAGCTTGTAGACCGTGGGGTTGTCGGGCACCCATGATTTGCCGTTCCAGCGCGCGCTGTTGGCATGGAGGATCGCGCGCAGGCCGAAGTCGGGATCGAGCACGTAGAGCGTGACGCCGTGCAGGGTCGTGGTCGCCGCGTCGTAGTGATCGGCGGAGAGAAAACCGTTGCGCACGCGCACCCAGGTGCGCTGGGCAAAGAACACCCCGCGGACCTGCCGCTTCTTGAGGTCGACTTCGTACATGTAACGCGCCTGGCGCGTCGAGAGCGGCACGATCGTCTCGCTCAGGGCGAAGTTGGCCAGCGAGATCGCGCTGGCCACGATCAGCACCGGGATCGCCATTTCCAGCCGGCTGATGCCGAGTTGCTGGCAGGCCAGCACTTCGCCCGATCGGTTGAGCAGGGCGAAGCCGAGCAGCACCCCGGCCAGGCAGGCGACCGGCAGCAGTTGGGAAACGATCAGCGGAATCTTGAGGAGGAAATATTCGAGACCGAGCAGACCGAAGCCGCCGTAATGGATCAGATCGTTGAAGCGATCGAAGACGTCGCCGATCAGATAGGCGGCGGTGAAGGCCGCGAGACAGACCAGGAACGGGCCGAGGAACTGGCCGCCGAGGAAACGGTCCATGGTCGGCGACAAGCGCGGACGGGCGGTCACGCGGCCTCCTTCCAGCGGCCGTAGCGCTCGAACAGATCCCACAGCACGTCGCCCGGGCCGCGGCCCTGGTCGCCGCGATCGGCCGCACTGCGCAGGAACAGCCCAAGCGCGAGCAGCGCGAAGACCACGTCCGGGATGCTCATCGCGGCCAGCGCGCCGAGCCGCCCGCGCGAGGCCAGCGCCTCGCCCGCGCGCATCAGCGAGTAGTAGGCGAAGAACAGCGCGATCGCCACGCCGAAGCGTTCCGACTGGCCGCCGCGCGCCGGCTTGAGCCCAAGCGGTATGCCGAGCATCGCGAACAGCACCGTCATGATGGGCAGCGTGTACTTGCCCGCCAATTCGGTCTCGGCGGCGTAGTCGGGCTGGCGGGCCGCGCGCCCCTTCGCGATCGCCCGGCGCAATTCGCTGTAAGTCATATCCTCAGGGTCGCGCGCCGCACCGCCGATCCCCTCGTCCGGACGCACGTTGAGATCGTAGATCTTGTAGCTGGTGACGTGGGTCGAGGCGGCGGTGTTGGTCCCCTTGAAGCTCGCTTCGAGCCCGAAGACGGAGCCGTCGAACAGCCGCAGCGTGATCGATCGGTTGGCGCGGTCGGGCACGATTATCCCGGTGTGCGCGATGATCGTGTTCTGCTGCGACGGGTTGCGCGCGTCCGAGATCATCACCCCGTGGAGTTTCTCGTCGGTCGGCGAAACGTGGTCGACGTAGATCACCAGGCCGGGGAAGTTGCGGTTGAAAACTTTTTCCTTGAGTCCGGCCGTCGCCCGCGTCTGGGTCAACTCGTAGAGCCGTTCCTCCAGATGAGAGTTGGCCCACGGACGCACCGAGAAGGCGAGCCAGCTCGACACCGCCCACATCGCCAGGGCAAAGCCGAGCACCGGAAGCGCCAGCCGGTACAGGCTCAGGCCGCAAGCCCGCGCCGCGATCAGTTCGCGATCGCCCGACATCCGGCCAAAGCCCATCAGCACGCCGAGCAGCACGGCCATCGGAAAGGTCAGCTCGAGAAAGGCCGGCATGATGTAGCCGATCAGGCTGGTGACGTCGACCAGCGTGACGCCGTGATTGACCACCATCTCGGTGAGCTTGAGCAGCCGGCCGGTGACCAGGGCAAAGGTCAGCAACCCCACGCCTAACGCAAAGGGCGCGACGATTTCGCTCACGATGTAGCGATCGATAATTGCAATTCGCGGCATTCGCACAGGTAATACGGCGCCGATGCGCCGGGGTTTCAGTGTAAGCGGCGCGCCGCGCGAATGAAACTTTTTTATGCGGTACTTCGCGCGCGCGAAGTGCCGGCGGCGCGACGTTAGTATCGCGCACCCCCTGATGCGCCCGGCGGGGTGCGCACGATATGATTCGCCCATCATGAAAAAGCCCCCTTTCCGGCCCGGACGTTCGACCTCGCCCGGCGCCAACGGCGCGCCTCCGCGCGCGCATCAGAGCGGCCCACCCCCGCGCACATCTCAGCCCGGCCCGCCGCGTCGCGTGCATCAGAGCGGCGCGCCACCGCGCGGCAATCAGACTGGCGCGCCCTCGCGCGGCAACGACGAGCGGCCACGCCCGCGCGACCATCGCCCGCCGGAGCGATCCGGCGTGACGCCGCGTCCCTATGGCCCGCGCAGCGACGAACCGCGCCGCGATAATCCGCCCTACGGACGTGGGCCGCGCGCGGCCGGCGCGACTCCTTATCCGCCGCGGCCCAACGGCCCGCCGCCCTATCGATCGCGCGGCGACGCCCCGCGTGACGCTGATTCGCGCGGCGGCGATTCGCGTGGTCACGTTCCGCGCACTCACGTACCGCGGGGCGGCGATCCGCGCGCTGCCATGCCGCGCGGGCCCGGGCCGCATGGCGCGGCGTCGCGCGGGCGCGATTTTCGCGGGCAGGAAGATCGCGGCGGCGACTCGCGCGGACCCGAAACCCGCAGCCGCCAGCCGCGCGAATATGTCCGCCGGCCCGACGACGCGCGACCGCCGATCGCGCCGCCCTACGAGCGCGGCGACGAGCGGCGCGGCCCGGCCGCGCATCCGTCAGGCGCGCACGATCGTGCCGCCGGTGCCAATCGCGACCTGATCTTTGGGGTCGAGCCGGTGCGCGAATTGATCGCGGCGGCGCCCGGCGCGGTGCGGATGCTCTACGTCAAGATTGGCGCCGAAGCCCGCTTCGCCGCCGAAATCGACGCCGCCCGCACTGGCGGTGCGAGCGTGATTCGCGCCACCGACGACCTACTGGCCCGGATGGCCGGGCCCGAGGCGCGCCATCAGGGGCTGGTCGCGATCATGCGCGAGTACCAGTATGCGGCCTTCGAAGCGGTGGTCGCGGCGGCGCCTGACCCGCTGATCGTGGTCGACGGCGTGACCGACCCGCGCAACCTGGGCGCGATTCTGCGCTCGGCCGAATGCGCCGGGGCGGGCGCGGTGGTGATCGCGCGCGATCGCACGGTCGGAATTACGCCGGCGGCGGTCAAGGCTTCGGCCGGCGCCTGGGTCCATCTGCAGATTGCGCGTTGCGGCAACGTCGCGCAGGCGCTCGAGACGCTCAAGGCGGCCGGCTACTGGATCGCCGCGCTGGCACCCGCGGGCGAGCTCTCGATCTACGACCTCGACACCAGCCGGCGGCTGGCCCTGGTGGTTGGCTCCGAAGGGCGCGGGGTGCGCGATATCGTGCGCAAGCGAGCCGACTTTGTCACCGGTATCCCGATGCGCGGGAAGATCGATTCGCTCAACGTCTCGGTGGCGGTCGCGGTGGCGCTGTTCGAGATCACCCGCCGGCGCCAGCCACCGGCCGCGCCATCATCAGCGGTGGCGTCCCCAGCGGCGCCGTCCGCGGACTGATTGGGCGCGACGACCGCAGGCGACCGCGAGGACCGGCTGGCGCGCGCGGGCGATATTGCGGCGGCGCGCGACTTTGCTTATCCTCTGTAGGCCGCGTCGAGGGCATTAACCATGCCTTCGGCGCGTTGTTCTTGACTTGGGCTATGTGGGAGAATAATACGGGCGTTTCGATGCTCAACGCCGATGTAGCTCAACGGTAGAGCAACTGATTTGTAATCAGTAGGTTGCGAGTTCGATTCTCGCCATCGGCTTAGCCCGATGGGAGAAGAGACATTTGGAGAGGTTCCCGAGTGGTCAAAGGGAGCAGACTGTAAATCTGCCGGCTTATGCCTTCGGAGGTTCGAATCCTCCCCTCTCCACCAACATATAACCTTGCCCGGGGGGAGCGGGAATAGCTCAGTTGGTAGAGCGCGAGCCTTCCAAGCTCGGGGTCGCGGGTTCGAATCCCGTTTCCCGCTCCAGTTTCGCGGTTCAGGAAGCGTGCGGGCGGAGCAGCGAAGACGACGCCCATGTAGCTCAGCCGGTAGAGCACTTCCTTGGTAAG
>DATLRA010000110.1:0-5917 GCA_035534935.1 Binataceae bacterium (SeqCode) | reverse complement strand
ATCATGGAGCTCGTCGACGAGACCTGGCACGTGGTCAAGGACACGCCCAAGGTGACCGGTTTCGTCGGCCATTCGACCACTCCGCCCGAAGTGCCGGCGGCCGAGGTCGAGGCGATCAAGCAGCAGATGGAAGAGGGCGCGCTCAGGCCCAAGCCCAAGGTGCTGTTCGAGGTGGGCGAGGCGATCAAGGTAGTCGATGGCCCGTTTCAGGACTTCAACGGCACGGTGGAAGAAGTGCGGCCGGAAAAGGGCAAGGTGCGCGTGTTAATCTCGATATTTGGCCGTGCGACGCCGGTCGAGCTGGATTTCGTCCAGGTCGAGAAGTCGTAGACGTTCAGGCAGGCAAGCAGACCGAAGAGCAGCGGACCGTAAAGAGTCGGGCGTTAAAGCAGCGGACCGCGGGAAGGATAGAAGACCGGGATGGCGAAAAAAGTAACCGGGCAGATCAAATTGCAGATCCCGGCCGGCGCGGCTAATCCGTCGCCACCGGTGGGGCCGGCGCTCGGCCAGCGCGGCGTGAATATCATGGAGTTCTGCAAGGCGTTCAACGCCCAGACCCAGAATATGCAGGGCCTGGTCATCCCGGTGATCATCACGGTGTACGCCGATCGCTCGTTCACCTTCGTGACCAAGAGTCCGCCCGCGCCCGAATTGTTGAAGCGCGCGGCCGGTGTCGCGAAAGGCTCGGCGACTCCGCACAAGATCAAGGTCGGCAAGGTCACGCGCAAGCAGATCGAGGAGATCGCGCAGACCAAGATCAAGGATTTGACCGCGGGCGATCTCGCAGCCGCGATGCGCTCGGTGGCGGGCACCGCGCGTTCGATGGGTATTGACGTAACTGATTAGGCGCCGGCGCGCGGCGCGCGAGCGCCGCGCCCAAGCTTAGCCGATGGCAGTCGCAGAGCGGCCCGGGAAGTCCCGGACCGGGCAGGAATAACAGGTTCGAAATGGCAGGCAAGAAATACCGCGAAGCGGCCAAGAATATCGATCCGGACAAGCACTACCAGCTCGAGGAGGCGCTCAAGCTGGTGGCCGCCAACCAGGTCGCGAAATTCGACGAGACGGTCGAGCTCGCGGTGCGGCTCAACGTCGATCCGCGCCAAGCCGACCAGAACGTGCGCGGCACCGTCGTGCTGCCCAACGGCACGGGCAAAGTCTCGCGCGTGCTGGTGCTGGCCAAGGGCGACAAGGAGCGCGAGGCGCGCGAAGCGGGCGCCGATTTCGTCGGCGGCGAGGACCTGATCAAGAAGATCCAGGAGGAAAACTGGCTCGACTTCGATCGCGTTATCGCCACGCCCGATATCATGGGCGCGGTCGGCCGCATCGGCAAGATTCTCGGACCGCGCGGCCTGATGCCTAATCCGCGGGTCGGCACCGTGACCTTCGACGTGGCCAAGGCGGTGGGCGAAGTCAAGGCCGGCAAGGTTGACTATCGCGTCGACAAGGCCGGGGTGGTGCATGCGCGGATCGGCAAAATCAGTTTCGGCGAGCAAAAGCTGGTGCAAAACGCCCACGCGCTGATCGACGCCGTGGTCCGCGCCAAACCCTCGAGCGCCAAGGGCAACTATGTGACCAGCGTGGCGGTCTCGTCGACTATGGGGCCGGGCGTGCGAATCGATCCGGCGTCGGCGACGCGGGTGGCCGACGCGGCCGCCTGAGCGGATCGCGGGCGGAGCAAGCAGAGCGGCCGGAAAGCCATCGGCGGCCGGAAACAAATGAACGGCGGCAAGCCGATGGCCGAGTGGAAACAGACGAATGAGAAAAGATCAAAAGAGCACGCTGGTCAGCCAACTGGCCGAGAATCTCGACCGCGCCAGTATCGCGCTGATCTCCGAGCATAGCGGCATGTCGGCCGGGCAGTCGGACGATATGCGCCGGCGTATCCGGGCGGTGCGCGGCGAGTTCCGCGTGGCCAAGAATACGCTGGTGCGGCGCGCGATCAAGGACACCCGCTTCGCCTCGCTCGAGCGCCATCTGGGCGGTCCGGTGGGGCTTATCCTGAGCTACGCCGATCCGGTCGAGCTGGCCAAGACGGTCGGCTCGTTCAAGGACCTGGGCGAGAAGTTCAAGGTGCGCGGCGGAGTGCTCGACGGCCAGCCGCTGACGCCCGAAGAGATCAATGCGCTGGCGGCGCTGCCCCCGCGCGAAGTGATCCTGGGGCAACTGCTCGGGCTGTTGCAGGCGCCGGCGACCCAGTTGGTGCGGCTGCTCAACGAGCCGGGCACGCTGGTCGCGCGGCTGGTCGACGCGATCGGGCGCAAGCGGTCCGAGAGCGGCGACGCGCCCGAGCCGACCGCCGCGGCAGCCGCAGCGTCGGCTCCCGCAGCAGTTGAAGCCACGGCCGCGGCCGCCGCGCCGGCGGCGCAGGCCGAAGCGGCTCCGGCAGCGGTGCCGACTAACGCGGCAGCGACGCCCGCGGCGCCGGTTCTGGAAGCGCCAGTTCCGGAAGCAAACGATCCGCCGAGCGGCGGCGGCGAACCGACGGCCTGAAATTATCGACCATCGGGAAGCGTCGATCGTCGGAAAGAACCGAGTTAGAGCGTAGGAATTATTATTTGGCAGGCCGGGGCGCTCCCACATCGTCCGCCGGCTGCATGAACAAGGAGAGCAATTGCGATGTCAGAAGCAGCACAACTAAGCCGCGACCAGGTGAAGGATTATCTCAAGAACCTGAGTCTGTTGGACGCGGCGGCGCTGGTCAAAGAGCTCGAGCAGGAGCTGGGCGTATCGGCAGCGGCGCCGATGGCGATGGCAGCGGCACCCGTGGCGGGTGGCGGCGCGGCGGCTCCGGCGGCCGAGCAGGACGAGTTCGCGGTCGTGCTGACGGCGGCCGGGGACAAGAAGATCCAGGTGATCAAGGTCGTCCGCGAGCTGACCGGCCTGGGGCTCAAAGAGGCCAAGGATCTGGTTGACGGCGCACCCAAAGCGGTCAAAGAGGGCGTGAGCAAGGCCGAAGCGGCCGAGATCAAAAAGAAGCTCGAAGAGGTCGGTGGCTCGGTCGAACTGAAGTAGGGCCGGCGGATTATTGACACATCGGTACCCGCGTGGCGCAACGGTCGGCGGCGGCAACGTGGAGTTGCCGCGCGGGCCGCGGTGCGTGCGCGGTTTTGCGGGCGGGAATTATCCGGGGCGCGCGGCCTTTGCGGGCGGCGCGCCTCTTGATTCTGTTTTTCTCAAGGCGAGCCTTTACGGCGCCCACGGCGGGATGAGGTAGAAATGGCTCAGCAGTCGCAAGTCACGAGCAACCTTCGCCTGCGCCGCTCCTTCGGCAAGATCAAGAAGATCATCGAGATTCCGAATCTGATCGAGATTCAGAAGCGATCTTACCAGGAGTTTTTGCAGGCGGACGTAGCGGCCGAAGAGCGCAAGGACGAGGGTCTGCAGGCGGTCTTCAAGTCGGTCTTTCCGATCAAGGATTTCAACGAGACCGCGTCGCTCGAATTCGTCAGCTACGAACTCGGCCAGCCCAAGTACGACGTCGACGAATGCCATCAGCGCGGCATGACTTACGCGGCGCCGCTCAAGGTCAAAATCCAGCTGGTTATCTGGGACGTTGAAAGCGGCCGGCGCTCGATCAAGAACGTCAAGGAGCAGGAGGTCTACTTCGGCGAGATTCCGCTGATGACGCCCAACGGGACCTTCATGGTCAACGGCACCGAGCGGGTGATCGTCTCACAGCTCCATCGCTCGCCCGGAGTGTTCTTCGAGCACGACAAGGGCCGCACCCATTCGACCGGCAAGCTGCTTTACTCGGCGCGCATCATTCCGTACCGCGGAAGCTGGATCGACTTCGAGTTCGATCCGCGCGACGTGCTCTATGTGCGCATCGATCGGCGGCGCAAGTTCCCGGCGACGGTGCCGCTGCGCGCGCTCGGCATGACCACCGAGGATCTGCTCAACTACTACTACAAGAAAGACATCATCGTGCTCGACGGCAAGCAGCTGGCCAAGCAGTTTATTGCCCGCCAATTGCTCGGCACGCGCGTCACTCACGAGGTCAAGGATCCCAAGAGCGGCGAGGTCATCGCGCGCGAGGGACGCAAGTTCAACAAGGCCTCGGTGCGCGCGATCGAGGCGGCCAAGATGAGCGAGGTGCCGATCTCGCTCGAGGACGTGGTCGGGCGTGTGTCGGCGCATGACGTGGTCGATTCGACCACCGGCGAAGTCCTCGTGCAGTGCAACGAAGAGCTGAGCGAGCAGACCGTCGAGAAGCTCAAGACCCACGGGGTCAAGCAGATCGAAGTATTGTTTACCGAGGATCAGCCGGGCGGCGGACCGCTGCGCCTGACCCTGGCGCAGGACAAGCTCGAGAAGTCCGACGACGCGATCCTCGAAATCTACCGGCGCCTGCGCCCCGGCGATCCGCCGACGCTGCAGACCGCGACGACCTTTTTCAACAACCTGTTCTTTAATCCCGAGCGCTACGACCTGTCGCGCGTCGGCCGGCTCAAGCTCAATCACAAGCTGTTCAAGGATCCCGTCCATGTGCCACTCGAGCAGGGCACGCTCAGGCGCGAGGATATCCTCGAAGTTGTGCGCTACCTGATGGAGCTCAAGAACGGCGACGACGATCGCCAGGTCGACGATATCGACCATCTCGGGAACCGCCGCGTGCGCGCGGTCGGCGAGTTGGTCGAGAACCAGTTCCGCATCGGGCTGGTGCGGATGGAACGCGCGATCAAAGAGCGCATGAGCCTGCAGGATATCGAGACCCTGATGCCGCAGGAGCTGGTCAACTACAAGCCGGCTTCGGCGGTGATCAAGGAGTTCTTCGGCTCCTCGCAGCTCTCGCAGTTCATGGATCAGACCAATCCGCTGAGCGAAATTGCCCACAAGCGCCGGCTCTCGGCGCTCGGACCGGGCGGTCTCACGCGCGAGCGCGCCGGCTTCGAGGTGCGCGACGTGCATCCGACCCATTACGGCCGCGTCTGTCCGATCGAGACTCCCGAGGGGCCCAATATCGGGCTGATCGCGGCGCTCTCGACCTACGCGCGGGTCAACGAATACGGTTTTATCGAAACGCCCTACCGGGTGGTCGACGATCAGAAGGTCACCGATCGGATCAAGTATCTGTCGGCGCTGGAAGAGGAGAACGTTGTCATCGCGCAGGCCAACGCGCCGATCGACGCGCATGGGCGGTTCGGCAACGATCTGATCTCGGCGCGTATCGGCGGCGAGTTCACCGTGGTGCGGGCCGAAGAGGTCCATTACATGGACGTCTCGCCCAACCAATTGGTGTCGGTCGCGGCGTCGCTGATCCCGTTTCTGGAAAACGACGACGCCAACCGCGCCCTGATGGGCTCGAACATGCAGCGCCAGGCGGTCCCGCTGCTCAAGACCGAAGCGCCGCTGGTCGGCACCGGCCTGGAGCTGACCGTGGGCCGCGATTCGGGAGTGACCCGGATTGCGCTGCGCGACGGGCTGGTCGAGAGCGTCGACGCCGAGCGGATCGTGGTGCGCGCCGACAAGCAGAGCAAGGATCTGCGCGACGCCGGGGTGGATATCTACAACCTGGTCAAGTACCAGCGCTCGAACCAGAACACCTGCATCAACCAGCGGCCGATCGTGGTCAAGGGCGAACGGGTGAGCGCGGGCGAAGTGATCGCCGACGGTCCATCGACCGACATGGGCGAGCTGGCGCTCGGGCGCAACGTGGTCGTCGCCTTCATGCCGTGGGGCGGCTACAACTTCGAGGATTCGATCCTGATCTCGGAGCGGGTGGTCAAGGAAGACCTCTTCACCTCGGTCCATATCGAGGAGTTCGAATGTATCGCGCGCGACACCAAGCTCGGACCCGAGGAAATCACGCGCGACATTCCGAACGTGGGCGAGGACGCGCTCAAGGACCTCGACACCAGCGGCATCATCCGGATCGGCGCCGAGGTCAGGCCGGGCGATATTCTGGTGGGCAAGATAA
>DATLRA010000109.1:0-2114 GCA_035534935.1 Binataceae bacterium (SeqCode) | reverse complement strand
AAAGCCCTCGGTGCCGTCCTTCATGCGGATCTTCATGTAGTTGAGCGCCAGGCCGACAACGTGAACCGAACGGCCCTTATGCACTTCGGCGAGTTTCCTGGCCGAATGATTCGGCGCGCGCAGCACGGGAGCGTCGGTGGTGAGTTGAAAGAGCTTGTCGGAGGGCGTAACCAGTTGCACCGCGGTCAGTGGAACATAGGCGATCTCGCTGCTCTTGAGCTTGACCTGCACGTAGTTGGGTGAAGTGCCGATGACGTTGACGAATTTACCGGCCTGCATCCGCTCGACGTGCTTGCTCGATTTCGACGGGCGCTCGTAGGCCCATGAATCGCTGACCAGCTTGAGATGACCTTCGGCCGGCTCGAGCAGAGCGTACTCGTCGGGCCCCGATGCGTGATGACGACGGGTCGCCGCGCGATGATGCGCCGACGGGCCCGGTGGCGCTTCGGCGGACGCCGCGGGTGGCGCTTCGTCTTCGCCGGACGGCCCCGCGGGCACCAGCACAGTCGCGCTCGAACCGCCGCCGGCTGGCGCGGGCGCCGCGATCGATCCGCCAGCGGGCATCGACGGTTTGTAGCCACCGCCCGGCACGCCGCCGTTCGGGACCGTTGGCGGATATTCGGCGCCGGTCTGCGCGCGGGCGATGGGCGCGCCGCCGAGGAGCATTGCGCACGCGATCGCGCCGGCGCCAAGGCCCACCGCGATCGCCCTGCCCGTCCGCGCGATCCAACCACACGCGGGCGCGATAAATTCGCTTGCCTCGGCCACGTCCACCTCCGCCGGCGCGCTCAGCACGCACCGCATACCGTGCAGCGGGTGACGTCGCACGGCTTGGTCTGATGCTCGTAATGGGCCTTCTTGCGCTCGGAATGAAGAAACCATTTCTCGATATGATGATCGATGAAATCCCACGGCAGCACCTCGTCATGGGTATAGCTGCGCGTCACAAAGAAATCGGGGTCGGGCAGATCGGTCGCGCCGTCGGCCACCTCACGCCCAATCGCGCGCAACTCGTGCCAGATGGCGCCCGGCTCGTCGCATTCGCGCTCGCTCAGGCGTTCCAGGATGCGGCCGACGCGGCGGTCGCCGCGCGAGACCATGGTCTGGAAATAGGCTTCGCGCGGGGATTCGGCGTCGAGTTCGATGGCCGCGCCACCGATCCGGCCGAGCGCCGCGCGCAGCATCGCGATCTTGCGTTTGAGGCTCGCCGTCTCGGCCATCGGATCCCACTGAAAGGGCGTCCATGGCTTGGGCACGAACGGGTTGAGCGAGACGGTGACGTGGCCGACGCGCTTTTTTTGCGCGCGGGCACGATCGAGGATCGTGCCGGTCAGGCGGGCGATTTCGAGCACGTCGTCGTCGCGCTCCTCGGGCAGACCGATCATGAAATAGAGCTTCAGGTTCTCGACTCCGCCGCCCACCAGCAGCGCGGCCGCCTCGAGAATCTCACTCTCGCTCAGGTTCTTGTTGATGACCTTGCGCATCCGCTCGCTGCCCGCCTCGGGAGCGACGGTCACGCTGCGATTACCGTTGCGGGCGAGCGCGGTGGCCAGCGCCGGCGAGATGCAATCGGCCTTGAGCGACGACGGCGAGAGCCGGCCGCCGGCGTCGGCCACCGCGCTCGCGATATCGGCGACGCCGGGCACGCTGGCCATCTCGGCGCCGACCAGTCCGATCACCTCGCGCTCGGCCAGGCCGCGCGTGGCCTGCTCGATCAGCGTGTCGGGACTGCGGTAGCGAATTGGCCGGTACATGAAGCCCGCCGCGCAAAACCGGCAGCCCCATTGGCAGCCGCGGCTCGCCTCGACCAGGTACATATCGCCGAAGACGGATTCCTTGGTGAGAATCAGCGAAGCGGTGGTGAAGCGATTGAGATCGTTAATCAGGCGGCGGTTGACGCGCGGTTTGCCCGCCCCGCGATAGACCACGCGCGCGATGCGTCCGCGATCGTCGAGTTCGGGCGTGAAGTGATCGGGAATATATGCGCCCTCGACCTGGGCCAGCGCCTCGATCGGCACCGCCGCGCGGCCGGCGCCGGCGCGCGCCTCCTGATAGGCGGCAAGGAATTCGGGCCCCATCTCCACGCCCTCGCCAATCAGAAAAAGATCGACGTA
>DATLRA010000108.1:0-8107 GCA_035534935.1 Binataceae bacterium (SeqCode) | reverse complement strand
CCGCGGCTGCGCAGACTTGCCCGCACCCCATGCCCATAACCGCGGCTGCGCAGACTTGCCCGCACCCCATGCCCATAACCGCGGCTGCGCAGACTTGCCCGCACCCCATGCCCGACCGCGGCTGCGCAGACTTGCCCGCACCCCATGCCCGACCGCGATATGCGGCGCGTGCGGATCAGGAATCGGCGGCGGCGCGCATCGCGGACTCGATCGAGCGGCGGCCGCCGGCGGCCGGCAAGCCGAATAGCTTGCGCAATTCGAGACCGGTGGCGGATTTGTCGGAGGCGGCGATCGCGACCGGATCACCCGCCGCGATGACGCGCCCGCCTTCGTCGCCGCCGCCCGGACCCAAATCGATTATGTAGTCGGCGTGCGCGATGAATTCGAGATTGTGCTCGATCACGACTAGCGTATTGCCTTCGGTGACGAGCCGATCGAGCACGCGCAGCAGGCGCTTGATATCGGTCGAGGCGAGGCCGGTGGTCGGCTCGTCGAGCAAAAACATCCGCGGCAGCGGCTTGCCGTTCTCAGACGTGCGCGGCGGTTCGAGATCGGCGAGCAGGAAGCGCGCGAGTTTGAGGCGCTGGGCTTCGCCACCTGAGAGCGTCGAGGTCGGCTGACCCAATTGCAGGTAGCCGAGGCCGGCGGCGGCGAGCGGTTCGAGGCGCTTGGCCAGCGCCGGATAGGCGTTGCGATCGAAGAAGGCGCGCGCGTCGTCGACCGTAAGATCGAGCACCTCGCTGACGTTGCGGCCGCGATGGCGCAGCGCGAGGATATGGCTCTGGAAGCGGCGGCCGTCGCACGAGTCGCATTTGACCTCGAGGTCGGCCATGAAGTGCATCTCGATCGTCACGGTGCCGGTGCCGTGGCAGCGATCGCAGCGTCCGCCGTCGACGTTGAAGGAAAAATCGCGCGCCTTGATGCCGAGCCGTTTGGCGTCGGCGCTGGACGCGAAGATCTTGCGGATCTCGTCGTAGATTTTCAGATAGGTCGCGGGATTCGAGCGCATCGATCGCGCTGGCATCTCCTGGCCCATGTGAACCATCTCGCCGATCTGCTCGAGGCCCTCGAGGCGATCGCAGGCGCCGGTGTCGCTGACCGGCTCGCCGGCCCGGCGCAGATAATTATTGTAGAGGACGTTTTCGACCAGCGTCGATTTGCCGCTGCCGGAAACCCCGGTGACGCAGACCAGGCGGCCGAGCGGAATCGCGACTTTCGCGATGCGCAGGTTGTGCTCGCGCGCGCCGGTGATCCGCACGGCGGCGTCGCGCCGGGTGAAGCGGCGCTGGCGCGACAGCGCGCGCATCAGCAGGACGCGGCCGGGAGTTTCATCGGCGCTGAGCGCGACGACTCGCCGCGCGTCGCCCGCGCGGATCAGCTTGCCGCCGTCGCGCCCGCCGCCCGGGCCCAGCTCGACAACGTAATCGGCGCCAGCGATCATCGCGGGGTCGTGCTCGACCACGACGACCGTGTTGCCGAGATCGCGCAGATGGCGCAGCACGCCGAGCAGCTTGCGCGAATCGCCCGCGTGGAGGCCGACGGTCGGCTCGTCAAGCGCGTAGAGCGTGCTACAGAGCAGATTGCCCAGCGCGCTCGCCAGATGAATCCGCTGGGCCTCGCCGCCCGAGAGCGTGCGCCCCTGGCGCTCGAGCGTCAGATAGCCGAGGCCGACTTCGTTGAGGTAGCCGACGCGATTACTCAGTTCGCGCAGCACGACCGCGGCGCGCGCGACGATCTGCTTGCGCTTGCGCAGCCCGGCGATCCATCCGGGCAGATCGCGCACGGCCAGGCGTCCTGCGTCGGCCATCGACTTGCCCTCGATCAGGACGTTGAGCGCCTCGGGGCGGAGCTTAGTCCCCGCGCAGGCCGGACAGGTGATGAAGCGGCGATAGCGCGCGAGCAGAATGCGCACGTGGGTCTTGTAGCGCTTGCGTTCGAGCCAGCGGAAAAAGCCGCGCACGCCGGGCCAGGTCTCGTCCCATTTGGCGCCCTCGAGCGGAGTCTCGCCGTCGAGCAGCCAGGCGCGCTCCTCCTCGGTCATCTCGCGGAAAGAGACGGCGGTGCGCACGTGGCCGGCGCGCGCGCTTTTGAGCATCCACTGATGCATCTCGCGGTAGGCGGGCGTGCGCCACGGTGCGATGAGCCCCTGGCGCAGCGAGAGGTTGGCGTTGGGGATGACCTTTTCGAGATCGAGTTCGACGGTGCGGCCGAAACCTTCGCAGGCCGGGCAGGCGCCAATCGGGCTGTTGGCGGAGAACAGCGCGGGCGTCGGCTCGGGATAGGCGGTAGCGCATTTCGAGCAATTGAAACGGCGATCGAAGTCGATCATGCCGATGCGCCGCGTCGCCCCGTCCGCGCGCGCAGCGATGATCGCGCGGGCGCGTCCGCCACCGAGATAGAAGGCCTTTTCCAGCGCCTCGCGTACGCGCTCGGCGCTGCCGGCGGGCGCCACCGCAACGCGATCGATCACGACCATCAGCGAACCGGCGGGCGCGGCGGTACCGTTGTGCGCGAAGCGATCGGCGAAGTCCGCGGTCTCGGCGATCGCGTCGTTGTGGTAGAGGCGATGGTAGCCGTTTTCGATCAGATAGGCGGTGGCGTCGGCGAGCGTGCGCGAACCGATCTCGAACGGCGCCAGGAACAGGTAGAGCCCGGGCCGCGCGATAATCGCGGCGGCCGCGCTCTCGACCGAATCGCGCGTGACCTCGAGCTGGCATCGCGGACAGAAGGTGCGCCCCACCGCAGCAAACAGCAGGCGCACGTAGTCATTGATCTCGGTGATCGTGCCGACCGTCGAGCGGGCGTTCTTGATGGTGTTTTTCTGGCGCAGCGCGAGCGCTGGCGGAATATCGGAAATCGAGTCGACGTCCGGCCGTTCCATCCGTTCGAGGAACAGGCGCGCATAAGTCGAGAGGCTCTGCACGTAGCGCCGCTGGCCTTCGGCGTAGAGCGTGTCGAAGACCAGGCTCGATTTGCCCGACCCCGACACGCCGGTGACAACGGTCAGCCGGCCATGCGGCAGGTCGAGGGAAAGATTATCGAGGTTGTGAGTGCGCGCCCCGCGGATACTGATTGAGCGCTCCAAGCTGGGCTCCGGGGAATCCTAGCGCGGGTCCGCCAGCGGACGTGCTTTGACCTTGCGCTCGCCGGGGAACTCGTCGGCCACCTGCGCGTAAAGCTGTTTGAGGCGGATATCGAAGCGCGCCTGGACCCCGGCGGCCGCCGCGCGGCGCTCGCCCTCGGGCAGATTCTGGAACTGCTTGAGCTCGTCCTCGAGTTCGATCATCAGGCGATTGCGCTGAATTAGATATTGATAACCGTTCATAGGTGCGTCTGTGCGTCCCGCAGGGAAATTCCCAAAAGGTTCAGTATAGTTTATCCTTGGCGTTCAGGCCAACGCCGATGCCGCATCCCGCTTCGATCATCGCAAAGCCCGCGTCCGCCGCATCGCTAACGGTGCTGTCGGCGTGGGCAATCGAGGGGCTGACCCACGGCTTTATGGGGCGGCCGGGCGGCGTCAGCACGGGGGTTTATGCGAGCCTCAACCTGGCCGAATGGAACGGCGACGAGCCGGCGGCGGTAGCCGAGAACTGGCGGCGATGGCGCTTCGCGTATCCGCGTTTTACGGTCGCGCGGCTGAGCCAGGTCCACGGCACGATGGTGCATCGCGTGGAAGCTTCGTGGGGCGCGGCGCGGCGCGCGGGCGACGGGATGGTGACGGCGGAGACGGGTGTCGCGCTCGGGATCTTCTCGGCCGATTGCGTGCCGATCCTGATGGTCGATGCCGAGCGGCGCATCGTCGGCGCGATCCACGCCGGATGGCGCGGGACGATCGCGGGAATCGCCGGCGAAGCGGTCCGTGCGATGGCGGCGCTGGGCGCGCGTCCGGCTTCGATGCGGGCGGCGCTGGGCCCGTCGATCGGACTATGTTGCTTCGAGGTCGATGCGCTGCTGGCGGACGATTTCGCCCGTCAGATACCGGGCGCGCGCGATCATTGCCGGGCGGGCCGGCCGGGCAAGGCCTATCTCGATCTGCGCGCGATTATCCGCGGGCAGTTGGAGCGCGCTGGCCTTGACCCCACGGCGATCGCCAACGTCGGTCCGTGCACGCGATGCGCGGCGGAGGGCTATTTCTCACGGCGGGCGGCCGGCGGCGCGGTCAGCGGCCTGCAGATGAGCTTCATTGGATTCGCCAGGTAGGGCACCAGGCCGGCGCTTCAGTGCTTGCGATGGGCGTGCGGCGAAAGCACAATTGAAGGATTGCGGTCATCTGAAAATTTTTGGACATTCTGATAAATCCCGGTCATGGCGATGGCATCCGATAGCAAACCGCGCAAGCCGCGTTCGCCCAAGACCGGCGGCCTGATTCGGAAGCTGCGCAAGCCGCTCGCACCGCCGACCCGCGTCGCCGGCGACGCGCGCAAGTATCTGCGCGCGCGCGAGCAAGAACGCATCCGGCGCGGCGACAACACCTAAAGTAACACATTAATTTTAATTCCGGCGAGGAGAACCGCGCCTGATGGTCAGTTTCGATCTGTCCGAAGAGCAGATGATGATTCGCGAGACGGTCGGGGTTTTCGCGCGCGACGAAGTGCGGCCCGCGGCGCGCATTGCCGACGAGAGCGGCGCGATTCCCCCGGCGCTAATCGCCAAGTCGTGGGAGCTAGGCTTGGTGCGCGGCGCGATCCCGGAGCAGTTCGGTGGCTACGGCGACGCGCGATCGGCGGTGACCGGCGCGATCGTGGCCGAGGAGCTGGCCTTCGGCGACCTGTCGATCGCGATCCATATGCTGGCGCCGCGGCTCGCGGCATATCCGCTGATCGAATTCGGCACCGACGAGCAGCGCGCGCGGCTGCTCAAGAACTTTGCGCGCGATGAGTTCACGGCAGGATCGGCCGCATTGATGGAGCCGCGCTTTGACTTCGACGCGGCGGACCTCGCGACGCGGGCCGAGCGCGCGGGCGCCGGCTACGTACTAAATGGCACAAAATGCTACGTGCCGCTCGGGGCCGAGAGCGAATGGATTTTGGTTTACGCGGCGTGCGGCAGCGAGGCGGGCGGCGCCGGCGTCGGCGGCTTTATCGTGCCGCGCGGCGCGCCGGGGCTGGTGGTCGCGGAGCGCGAGCAAAACATGGGCCTCAAGGGCCTCGCGACCTATGAAGTGACGCTTGAGAATTGCAGGTTGGGCGCGGAGGCGCGGATCGGCGGCGAGGGCGGGCTGAACTTCACCCGGATCGTCGCGCAGACGCGCGTGGCGGCCGCCGCGATGGCGACCGGAGTGGCGCGCGCGGCTTATGAATATGCCCGCGCATACGCCAAGGAGCGCAAGGCGTTCGGTGTGCCGATCGCGACCAAGCAGGCGATCGCGTTTATGCTGGCCGAGATGGCGATCGAGGTCGACGCGATGCGTCTGCTGACGTGGGAGGCGGCGGCGTGGCTCGACAAGGGCGAGGACGCGCTCAAGGAGAGCTACCAGGCGCGCAACTATGCCGCGCAGGCAGCGCTGGTGGTGACCGATAACGCGGTGCAGACGCTGGGCGGCCACGGCTATATCCGCGAGCATCCGGTGGAGTTGTTCCTGCGCAATGCGCGCGGCTTTGCCGTGCTCGAGGGTCTCGCGACGGTCTAGGTTTATCGCCGCGGCTTCGCAAGACTCGCCCGCACCCCATGCCCGCTTCGCCCGATTCGAATGTCGCTAAGCGGTGTAGTCCGAGGAGCATGATCAAATGATCGATTTCGAATTCGAGCCGCAGGTCGCGAGCCAGCTCAAAATGTATCACGCGGTGGCCAAGCAAATGATGCGGCCAATTTCGCGCGAGTACGACGAACGCGAGCACGAGAAGCCGTGGCAATTTTACGAGGCGATGTGGGCGGCCGGACGGACGCTCGGGCCGGGTACGGAGCCGGCGAAATCCACCGACGCGGCGAAGGCGGCCACGGGCACGGCCAAACTGCGCAATCTGTACACCTGTCTCAGCACCGAGGAGTTGTGCTGGGGCGACGCCGGGCTGTTTCTGTCGATTCCAAATCCGGGCTTGGGTGGCGCTGCGGTGGCCGCGGCCGGCACGGCCGAGCAGAAGGAGCGCTTCCTCAAGCGCTTTCGCGAGGGCAAGCCGAAATGGGGTGCGATGGCGATAACCGAGCCCGGCTGCGGATCGGACTCGGCCGCCGTGACCACCACCGCGACCCGCGACGGCGACCATTGGGTGATCAACGGCACCAAGATTTTCTGCACGGCCGGGCAGATGTCGGCGGAGCAGTCGGAGGGCTTCGTGGTGGTCTGGGCGACGGTCGATCGCAGCGCCGGGCGCGCCGGGATCAAACCGTTCGTGGTCGAGCATCATACGCCGGGGATGACGGTGGCGCGGGTCGAGCAGAAACTCGGTATCCGCGCGTCGGATACGGCGATGCTGATATTCGACAACTGCCGCGTGCCGGCCGACTGCCTGCTCGGCAGTGCGGAGGTCAAACCGACCGGCGGCTTCAAGGACGTCATGGCAACGTTCGACGCGACGCGGCCGATCGTCGCCGCGATGGCGATCGGCGTGGGGCGTGCGGCGCTGGATTTCGTGCGCGATTTTCTGCGCGACCATCAGGTGCCGATCCGCTACGGAATCTCGCCGCGCCGGTTGACCGCGGTCGAACGCGACTTCATGGAGATGGAAGTGCAGCTCAAGGCGGCGCGCCTGCTGACCTGGCGGGCGGCGTGGATGCTCGACGTGGGACTGCGCAACAGTCTGGAGGCGTCGATGGCCAAGGCTAAGGCCGGCAAAGCGGTCACGCTGATCACGCAAAAGGCGGTCGAGATCCTCGGACCGCTCGGCTACTCGCGCAAGCTGTTGGTGGAGAAGTGGATGCGCGACGCCAAGATCAACGACATCTTCGAGGGCACGCAGCAGATCAACCTGATGATTATCGCGCGGCGGATCTTCGATTACAGCAGCAAGGAATTGAACTGAGACAGCGGGTCGGCGAAGGGCTTCGGCATCGCGGGCGTCATGCGCGAAAGGCGTCCCCCGACAGGACAGGAAACGTCCCAAAAAATAGAGCGGCCGTGATGGCGGTCGCTCTATTCGCATTTCATTATGTGGCGGCGGAACTCATGTCCGCATCGCTGATCGCAAAATCAGTAGAACCATTTGTTCTTGTCCCACGAGAAGATTTCCAGCGTATGAGTCTGATGAACCAGCCTGGGCGTCGCGTGCTGCGCCTCCGAGACGGTCTTGCCGACCAGATAGTAATTCATCTCCTCGTAGGTCAGCTTGCCGATCGGAACACCTTCGAGCGATTCCTTGGTCACGCAGCTCTCGATATTGCCGTAGCCGGTATAGGTCGCGGTCTCGTAGCCACCGGAGGGCTTCCAGGCGATGTGCCCGAGGTTGTTGGCTTCGCGATCGTGCAGCATCCGCTGCCAGTCCTTGCAGAAGCCGGGAAAGAGCGAGGCGGCGTGATCGTAGCGCTGCTGTTCGGCCGGCGAATGAAAGATGAACGAATGCACTTCCTCCTTGACGTAGGTCATGGTGCCCCGCGGAATCGCGTTCCGCATCGGTTTGACGCCGGCTGCGCCCGGGACGGCCGGCGTCCCCAGGAGCATCGGCCGAGGCGGCGCGACCATCGCGCCGGCGATTACGGTCGGAGCGGTTTGACCGGCGAAAGTGCCCGTCGGTGCGACCGTGACCGGGTTGGCCGGCGCGGCGAAAGATCCCGCGGCGGTCCCACCCGTGACGGATAGCGAGTTACCATTGGAGATTGATTGGGATCCGGAGATCGCTGGCGGCGGCATTGATCCAGGTGTGGCCGAAGACTGAGCCCATCCGCATGATGCCGATATCAGCAGCCCAAGCCCCACCACCGCGGCGAAGCCCGCACGGCGGTCCACATACTTCATCCACAACATAGGCGTACCGTCCCGATTAGATTCTGGCGCACGGCCGCAGCCCGTATGAGGGGCTGCGGCCGTGGCGAATTGCATAGGCCACCGGGGCCGATGACGGCGGCTTATTGGTCGGCCGGCACCAGTTCGACGCGCCGGTTCTCGGCGCGACCCTCGGCGGTGTGGTTAGTCGCCACATAGTGGGTTTTGCCAAAGCCCTGCGGGATCAACTGG
>DATLRA010000107.1:0-5420 GCA_035534935.1 Binataceae bacterium (SeqCode) | reverse complement strand
GGCGCTTGAGGCAGTTTACGCATACGAACGGGCCATGTCCCAGGCGCGCCGGAGGAATTTCAGGGCTAATCGCACTTGGCAGGCGATCAAGCATCGTGGCCTTACTGAGGCGGTTGAATACACCGTTAACAGACCGACGATTTCGATGGGATTTACTACACTCGTCGCAATGGGTATGGAGGACAAGACGTTCGAAGCCGTCGTTCTTCGACATCCCGAAATGTTCAGCTCACATGCGGTTGAACGTTCGAGACTAAAACTCCCTCAGATGGTATTACCCGCGCACTAGCTGCTGCATACGTCAAGGCACGAATGAATTATTTCAACTATCACAACGATCAGCTATTGGCCGAAGATGTGCCGCTAAGCGATCTCGCGGCGTGCTACGGCACTCCGCTTTACGTCTATAGCGCGCGCACCCTGCGCCGCCATTTCAGGGTTCTGAGCGAGGCCTTTGCCGGCACCGACAGCCTGATCTGCTTCGCGATGAAGGCGCTGTCGAACCTGAGCATCTTGAAGCTCTTCAGCGATCTCGGCGCGGGCTTCGATATCGTCTCGTCGGGCGAACTGATGCGCTGCCTGAAGGCCGGCGCCGACCCGGGCAAAATTGTCTTTTCGGGCGTGGGCAAGACCGACGAGGAGCTCGAGGCGGCGCTGATGGCGCGCATCCTGATGATCAACGTCGAGTCGCGCCCCGAACTGCATCGCGTCTCCGCGGTCGCCCAGCGCCTCAAGGTGCAGGCGCCGGTCAGCCTGCGGGTCAACCCCGATCTCGATCCGGGCACCCACCCGCATATCTCGACTGGCCATCGCGACAGCAAGTTCGGTATTCCGCTGTCGCAGGTGCATGAATATTACGCCGAGGCGCGCACGCTCAAGAATCTCGAGTTGGCGGGTCTCAGCACGCATATCGGGTCGCAGATCACTGAGACCGCGCCGTTTGCCGAGGCCGGGGTGAAGGTCGCGAAGATCGTCCAGGATCTGCGCGCCACCGGCGTCGCGCTCAAATATCTCGATCTGGGCGGCGGCCTCGGTATCCCGTACCAGGAGCAGCCGCCCTCGCCGCTGCAATACGCCGCCGCGATCATGGAACCGCTGCGCGATATCGGGCTCAAGATCATCCTCGAGCCGGGGCGCGTGCTGGTCGGCAACGCCGGGGTTTTCCTGACCAAGGTGCTCTACGTCAAGGAGACCGACGTCAAGCGCTTCGTGGTGATCGACGGCGCGATGAACGACCTGATCCGGCCGGTGCTCTACGAGGCTTACCATGAGATCGTACCGGTGGTGCCGCGGGTCAGCGGCGCTCGCGTGACCGCCGACGTGGTCGGCCCGGTCTGCGAAAGCGGCGATTTCTTCGCGCGCGAACGCGACCTGCCCGCGCTACAGGCGGGCGACCTGCTCGCCGTGATGAGCGCCGGGGCGTACGGCTTCGTGATGGCGTCGAATTACAACAGCCGTCTGCGCCCAGCCGAAATCCTGGTCAACGGCGCCGAGGTTCACGTGATTCGCGATCGCGACACCTTCGAGGACGTTATCCGCAACGAGCATATCGTCACGCTCAAAGGCGGCGCCGACGCCTGACCCGGCACTCCGCCCGCCGTCGCGAACCATGCGCAAGCTCACCTTCACCAAGATGCACGGATGCGGCAACGACTATGTCTACGTCGTCGCCGATCGCCTGCGTCCGGCCGATCCGGGCGCACTCGCGCGGCGCCTCGCCGATCGGCGCTTCGGCATCGGTGGCGACGGCCTGATCATGCTCTGCCCGTCGTCCACCGCCGACGTGCGGATGGAGATGTATAACGCCGACGGCAGTCGCGGCGAGATGTGCGGCAATGGGATCCGCTGCGTCGCGCGGCTGCATTACGAGCGCTCGGGCGGCAGGAATCCGATCGTGGTCGAGACCGATTGCGGGCCCAAATCGATCGAGCTCAGGGTCGCGGATGGACGCGCGGTGGCGGCGACCGTCGATATGGGCGAGCCGATCCTCGAGGGGCGCGCGATTCCCGTCGATCGCGACGGCCGCGTGATCGATTTCCCGCTCGAGGTCGCGGGCCGCGAATATCGCGTCACGGCGGTCTCGATGGGCAATCCGCACTGCGTGGTGTTTGTCGCCGACGACGGTATCTTCACGCTCGACGACGCCGAGTTCGCCCGGCTGGGCGCGCAGTTCGAGCGCCATCCGCTGTTTCCGCGCCGCGTCAACACCGAGTTCATCCTGCCGCGCGGGCGCGATCGGCTCAAAATGCGGGTGTGGGAGCGTGGCTCGGGCGAGACTCTGGCCTGCGGCACGGGTGCCTGCGCGGCGATTGTCGCCGCGGTCCTGACCGGACGCGCCGATCGGCGCGCGGCCGTGGAATTGCGCGGCGGCACGCTCGAAATCGAATGGCGCGAGGGTGGCGCGGCGGCCAATCACGTCTTTATGACGGGCGCGGCGGTGGAAGTCTTCACCGGCGAAGTCGAAGTCGCCGACGGCGAACTGGTCGCCGTGGAAATCGGCGGCAAGCCATAGCCGTGGTTCCGGAAGTTATAGCTATGGCGGCAAAGTTATAGCTGTGGCTACGATGTTCTAGCGGTGGCCGGGAGGTTATAGAAATGTTCAACGGTGCCCTGTCGGCGCTTATCACTCCGTTTCGCGATGGCGCGGTCGATACGGTGGCGCTGCGCGATCTGGTCGAATGGCAGATCCAGTCTGGCGTCGACGGCCTGGTACCCTGCGGATCGACCGGCGAATCGGCGACGCTCACCCATGCCGAGCACGAGCAGGTGATCAAGCTGGTGGTCGACCAGGCGCGGCGGCGCGTGCCGGTGGTCGCCGGCACCGGCTCGAACGCGACCGCCGAGGCGATCCGCCTGACGGCCTTTGCGCGCGAGGTTCGCGCCGACGGCGCATTGCTCATCTCGCCCTACTACAACAAGCCCACCCAGGAGGGCATCTACCGCCATTACAAGGCGATCGCCAACGCCGTCGATTTGCCGCTGATCGTCTACAACATCCCCGGCCGGACCGGCTCGAATATCGCCCCCGAGACCTTTGCGCGGCTGTGCGAGATCAAGCATATCGCCGGCGTCAAGGAAGCCTCGGGCTCGATGGATCAATGCTCGGACATCCTGAAGCTCTGTGGCGACCGCCTGACCATGCTCGCGGGCGACGATCCGCTGACGCTGCCGCTGATGGCGATGGGCGCCAAGGGTGTGATCTCGGTCGTGACCAACGTGATGCCGCGCGAGATGCATGAACTGGCGGCGGCCGGCCTGGCCGGTGATTTCGCCCAGGCCCGCGCGCTCCATTTTAAGCTGCTGCCGCTGATGCGCGCGCTGTTCACCGAGACTAACCCGATTCCGGTTAAACAGGCCTGTGCCTTGATGGGCAAATGCACCAATGAGATGCGCATGCCGCTGCTGCCGATGACCGCGGGGCCGGCGGAAAATCTGCGCACGGTGATGAAGGATCTGCGCCTAATCTGATCCAGGCATGGATGATAGTTCAAGAGCGCAAAACTTTTGGTTTTTCCGGAAGCTGAAACCTCACAAGGTTTCAGACTTCCCTTTGATGAAGATGCGGCCTTCGCCCTGTAAAGGAGTGTCGGCGCAAATCAAGTCGTCATTCTGAACGAAGTCTGCGCAGTGAATAATCCCGGGATTCTTCGCTGCGCTCAGAATGACCCAGTAGGCATTGTGCGAAGGTTCCCTAACACCTCATTGCGGTGAGGGTAGCGGGAATTGTGCAGAGACTATCGGGCCTGGATGGAGTGACGCGATGATCGAGGAGACCGATCAGCAGATCGACGAGAAGAACCGCTGGCGCGTGGAAACCCCTGGGCATCAGGGCTGGCAGCGCACCGCGCGTCCCGACGACGCCGGCCGCTACCTGATGATCTCGGCCGACTGCCATTGCAACGAGCCAAGCAAAATCTGGGCGGAGCGGATCGACCGCAAATTCCGCGACCGCCTGCCCCATATCGAGGTCGACGACAAGGGCGAGAAGTGGATGGTGGTCGAGGGCTATCAGCGCTCGCGCGTGCGCACCCGCAATATCGCCGACGCGCCCCGGGGCGGCGAGGATCGCTTGCGCGGCGAGGCCGGCCGCGACCCGCTCGATCGGATTCGCGACCACGCTCTCGACGGCATCGACGCCGAGGTCATCTTTCCCAACAAGGGCCTTGCGATGTGGGCCACGCAAGACGCCGAATTCGGCGCCGCGCAATGCCGCGTATGGAACGATTGGGCGTGGGAGACCTTTGGTCCGTACAATAGTTTCATGTCGCCGATGGCCGCGATCATGACCGCCGACCTGGGTCTCGCGATCGCTGAGATTAAGCGCGTTGCCGCCCTCGGCTTTCGCGGCGTCACGCTGCCCTGCAAGCCGATCTGGGGCGCGCACGACGCGCGCCATCCGAACTACAATCTGCCGCTGTTCGATCCGCTGTGGTCGGTAATCGTGGAGACCGGCCTGCCGGTCACCTTTCACGTCTCGACCGGCCGCGATCCGCGCGCGGCGCGGGCTGACGGCGGCGCGATTATCAATTACGTTTCGCATTCGCTCTCGCCAACCATCGAGCCGATCGCCAACCTCTGCGCCTCGGGCGTGATCGAGCGCTTTCCCGCGCTCCGTTTCGCCGCCATCGAATGTGGTATCGGCTGGGTGCCGTGGGCGCTCGACGCGATGGACGAGGCCTACCGCAAGCATCATCTGTGGGCCTATCCGAAGCTCAAGCAGTTGCCGAGCGAGTATTTTCGCAGCAATGGCGGAGCGACCTTTCAGGAAGACGCGGCCGGCCTGAAACTGGCGGCGGCCTGGCGGCTGACCGACAACTTCATGTGGGCCAACGACTATCCGCACGCCGAGGGCACCTGGCCGCATTCGGCGCAGGCGATCGAGCGCGAGATGGGCACGCTCAGCGATGCGGATCGGGCGAAAATCCTCGGGCTCAATGCCGCGCGCTTTTTCAAATTCGACGCCCAATTGCTGCTCAAGCGCCGCAAGTCGCGGGCCGCGACCGTCAATTAAGGAACCTCTGCGCGGGTCAGTTTGTCATTCTGAGCGTAGCGAAGAATCCCGGGATTCTTCGCTACGCTCAGAATGACACCGTGGGCGTTCCGCGGAGGTTCCGTAACGGCGTTTCATACGGACGGTGTGCCACGCTCGCAATGCGAGCGCGGTGCGGCACGCATACGCAACGGCGGCCACGGGCCTGCCGCACCGAACGCCCGGCGCGCTCGACAAAAACCGGCCGACGCATTAGTTTGGTGGTTCTTACCAGTTGCGGATCCTACGATTCAGCACGGCTTATGGAGGTAGCGATGATCGAGGAAACCAATCAGAACGTTGACGTAAATAATCGCTGGCGCACGGCGACGCCAGGACATCAGGGCTGGCAGCGCACCGCCCGTCCGGACGATCCCCACCGCTACCTGAT
>DATLRA010000106.1:0-7041 GCA_035534935.1 Binataceae bacterium (SeqCode) | reverse complement strand
CGGCGGGCGACATTCGCGAGCTCGTTCAAGACCTGGACGCTGATCGCGCCGCCCGCGGCGACGACCTTCTCGGCCAAGTTCGCCTTCGCCGAATCCTCCGACGCCAGATAGATCAGGACGTTGGTGTCGATGAAGCTACCGGGCATTCGCCGCGTCCCGGTCGAACGTGAAATCGGCCGGGAGACGTCCGCGGAACGCGCGCAGGCGCTTCAGCAGCTCCTTGCGGCCGGGTTTGCGCGCAACGGTCATTTCCCGCGCGCCGGCCACGTGGATTTCGATCTCGTCGCCGACCTTCAGCCTCAGCGCCTTGGCGACCGAAGCGGGCAACCGAACGGCGAGACTGTTGCCCCATTTCGCGACCTGCATCGTACGCTCTGTGGATATACTCTATTTCTAATGTATATCCATAGGCCCTGACGGTCAAGACACGGTGTCCGACCAGGTTGGCGCATGCGCACGCCGCCGTGCGCTCGAATGCGTGAGGCTGCGCGTGAGGGCATACCGAACACGCGTCGGCCGCAATTCCGCCGGCGGTAGCCGGCCTCATCACCGACACGGAAATCGGACTGCGGCGCGACTCGGCCGGTCAATCCGGCTTAAAGATCCCGGTCTCCAGAGCGTCCAACGTCATGCCCGCCTCTCCCGACACCGGCATGAGATGGCGGTTCGCGATTGCCTGAACGGTTGTGAGAGCTCGCTCCGGAACGACGGCGAGCAATCTTCTCGCCGCTTCATAACGCACGCGCATGTCCTCATCATCGAGCAACGCCGCCAGCGCTCTGCGAGCTTCGGGGCCACGGCGGCGAAGCTGCTGATCGATGGCTTCCATGTCGTCGTAGTTTCGCCTCAGCGGCCGCGTGTTGCTGTCAAGAAGGAACTTTGACTTCTGGAGCGCGAGCGCACGAAAGCGCTCGATGAGATCGGCTTCGCTGAGCTGCCGGAGATCAGCCTTCATTTGAGGACGCCCAACTTTCGCATGACCATTAGGCCGAATTGATATTGCTCTTCGAAGCTCTTGCCGCGCAAATAATCTCGCGGGGTCATGCCGCCGTATTCACGATTCGGTGTCGAATAAAAATCCGAAACGTCCCGGTGTATGTAGTACGGAATGATCACCTGGTTCTGGCGGCTCTGTAAAAGACTGTCAGGTATCTTGCCCGTGTTCGGCGTCACTTCAACGATGTGGTGATTCTCGTACGCCGGCCATGAAGGTGGATCATCGGAATTCGTCCTCGCAATGAGTTCGTCCAGCGACATTGATTGATCGAAACGCGAGATAACCCTCGAATACACCGTCCGCGCTTCGTCGGTCACAATCGGACCGAATTCCGCCGCGAACCTCGCGATAGCAACGGCCGCAGCGAGTCCTCCGCTCAGTACTTTGCCCTTGAGATCCGCGGACCTTTGGCGGCCGAAGAGATTGAGCTCCCGGAACGTCGGCGGCCGATTACTCTGCGGATCGTCGGGATCAGAGACGGGCGCGACCGGGCCGTCATCCGCTGGCCGAAACTGGCCGCCATCGCTCTGGCCTGCAGGCCAGCGCGGATGCAGGTCCGGATTGAAAACCTTCGCGAATGGCGGCGCGCGGTCGAGGGCGCCGCTTAAATAGAAATTCTCGATCTCCGATGAACGCGGCGGCAGCCGAAGCCGCGCTATGCATGTTTTCGCCTTCTCGACCTGGCCGCGCTCTAGCAGGCGCGCGGCGTGATCGAGGGTGGGAATGAGCGGACCATAGATGGCCGACGCACCGCAGAGCGAGCCGACGAGATGGCCGATGGCGCGGTCGGACGCGCGAACGAACGAGGCGCCGCGGCGCTCGACGAGCGAATAGCCGGGCCAAACGAAAACACCGGCCTCGGTGCACACCAAGGTCGGCGATGGACTTGCTTCCATGTTGCTTCACACCGCCGTTTCTGGCGTCGGCACGTAGGGGAAGCCGCGGAAGCGCGCCGTGTTGGCGAACTTGGCGCAGCCGTTGGCGTCGAGCGTCTTGTCGCAGCCCGGATAGATCTGAAACGCATCGCCCGCAGCGGGCGCCACCGGAAACGGCGCGATGAGGCTGACCGTGCCGGGCGCGCCGCCGCTGCCCGCGATCCAGGTCTTGATGCCGCGCGACAGGCCGGCGTTCGATCCGCCGGCGAACGAAATCTTGCCCTGATCGAAATATCCCGAAGCCTGCGTCAGCGACGCCAGCACGGCGCTTGGCATGGAGCCCGATGCCGCCGCGCCGGCGACCGCGTAGCTCGCCAGGTTCACGCCGCAGGCCGCGTCGCCCAGCATGTTGACGCAGCCCGCCTGCCACAGATTGCGCGGCAGGTTGAGGTTCAGCAGCTCGAGATGCGAATTCACCGTGAAGGTGGCGAGCGAGCGGCCGCAATCGATCTCGGCGACGCGGCCGGCGAACAGGATCACCGTGCCCGCCGAGGTGTCGCCGTATTGCGGCATGAAGGCGCGCTCGAGCGTGAGCTCGGCGCCGTCGAAGACGCCGGCGAGCACCGCCGACAGGAACGGCGATCCCAGCACGGTCGCACTGCCGGGCAGCACGTCGAAGACGAGCTGATCGACCTCGACGCCGATCTTCCAGTGGCACTTGGCCTTGTTGTCCTTACGGTCGAAGTACGGACCCGTCGATCCGCCTGCGGGGTAAAGGAATCCATTCGCTGTTATGTCGCGATCGCCGGCGCAGGTGCGCAGATTGCCGCCGCCGACCAGCGCGAAGGTGTAGAGATCGGCGGCGTAGAACTGGCGCGTCGCGAGCAGGGATTTAAGCGCGGCGGATGCGGGTTTCATCTTTTATCCTCGCGCGGCCGCCGCCTGCCCAACCCCGGCCGCGCGAGTAAGGGAATGGGACCGAGCGCCGAGAAGTTCCCCCTCACCCTTCCCTCTCCCCCAAGGTGGGGGCGAGGGTAAGGAAGACGGCGTCACTTGAGCGAGACGAAGGCGAGTTTCTGCGCGCGGTAGAGCGTCGCCATGAACTTCTCGAAGTCGAGCGTGTCTTCGGCGAAGCGGCAGCGGAAGTAATAGGAGAAATCCGCCGCGACCGCGGCGCCGGAGGCCGGCGCGGCCGTGAACGTCAGCAGGCCCATCGCCGCATCGACGCTGTAGGCTGACGGCGCCTGGGCGACGCCGGCGAGGGTGACCGCACTAACGACATTGGGCGCGAGCACCGGCTCGATGAAGCCGCCGAAGGCGCGGACGAGCTGGAACGCCGTCGTCGCGCCGTCGCCGGTGGCGATCGTCTGGCCGGTCACCGCGTTGTCGTCGGCATCGGCATAGAGAAAGGTGCCGAAGGCGCCCTGGCGCGCGTTGAAGAACCCGGCGAGCGCCTGGAACTCCGCCGCGACCGGATCGGCGCGCAGGAAATCGAAGGTCAGCTCCCAGCGCCAGGCGGGATAGGACCAGTCGGCGAGGCGCGTCTCCTTGCCGGAGATCGCCTGCTGCGTGCGCGTCTTCCAGACGGGCGTGCGCTTCACCGACCAGCCGAGGCCGGCGAGTGTCGGAAAAACCGGTTCGGTCATCTGAGGCTTCCATATTTTCGCGACGTGGGTGCGCGCTCGGCATCGACCCCCTCACCCTGCCCTCTCCCCCTTTCAGGGGGCGAGGGAGAGAAAAAGGAAAGTGCACCGGTGCGCTCCCCCGCCTGGTGCTGGCGCGGAGTGGCAGAGAAAAAGGAAAGCGCGCCGGTGCGCTCCCTCGCCCCGCGTCGGCGGGGAGAGGGTTGGGGTGAGGGGCGCTTGCGCGGGAATGACGGCAATGATTTGGCGCCTCGCCCGCTAGCCGTTGAGCGCCGGGGTCAGGCTGGAATTGAAATTGCGCAGCTCGGCGGCGAGGCCCTTGGCGATGGCGCGCATGTTGCTCTTGAGGAACTGCGCGCCGGTTTGGGTGTCGATCGCGCTGACCAGCGGACCGTGGATATGGATGTCACCGCCCGCGTCGCCCGCCGCCGCACCGCCGGAGAAAAAATCGCGCATCGGATTGGCGACTGACGCCGGAATGACGCTCTCTTCGGGGTGAAGCACAGATAAAATCGTGCCCGGCACCTGCCACATGCCGCCGGCGGCCGAGGCGATGCCGCCGCCCATGCCGGCCGCCCAGCCCAGGGTTTCGGCATAGGTCGCGGCGGCGACTTCGGGCGCGAGCGCGGGACCGACGACCGGAATCGCAGCGGTCGCCGCCATCGCGCCGGCAGCGGCGACCGCGGCGTCGATCTCGATCTGCGCGAAGCCGCGCGCGACCATCGCCGCGAGGCCGGCGGCAGCGGTCGCCGTCTGGGTCGCGGCGCGCGTCGCCTCGCCCGCGCCGGTCGCGGCCGTCTTGCCGGTCTCGAGGCCGAGCCAGCGCGCGAGCTGCTCCGCGATCATGCCGAGAAAGCCGCCTTGCGACGCGGTCTCTGCGGCGCCGCGCGCGGCGGCACCGTGTTGCGTCGCCGTGGTCTTGACCAACTCGGTCACGGCCCAGTTCTCGGCGATCTTGAGCGCGTTGCCGACCTCCTCGGCGAGGATGCTCTGGCCGATGCGCGCGACCGCCTTTTGCCAGGTGGTGGTGCCGAGGATCATGCCGGTGATCGAGCGATCGAAGGCGGCGTTGATCGGCCGAAACATCGCGGTCCACGATGCGGCGAGCTTCTGCTGCTGCTTCGTCAGCTGGTCGGCGCCGCTGCCGAAGCTGCTGCTCATGCCGCTTGCGGCGCGGGCGCTGCTGTCGCGGATCGCCGCGAAGGTCGCGTCCGCCGCCTCACCGGCCTGCGCCATGCCGGCGGTGAAATCCGCAACGTCGGCGGCGACGCCGACCGTGATTTGATCGTCGGCCATGGGTTTTTTCCTGAGGCAATCGGCAGATGGCTGGTGTTAGGCTGTCGGCAACCGGATTGTTGACCGGCCGATCGGGGAAACGATTCAAACCATTGCGAAATTTCGCGCGGCACCGCACCAGGCGCAATACCTAGCCGAAGCCGCCGGACTGTTCGCGATCATGACGGCCTTCGGCCTGCTGCCGGTCGACACGGCATCGGCGATCGGCGGCTGGCTCGGCCGGACGATCGGTCCGCGGCTCGGCGCGTCGCGGCGCGCGCTCAGGAATCTTCGCCATGCCCTGCCCGCCAACAGCGACGCCGACAACCAGCGCATCATTCGCGGCATGTGGGACAATCTCGGCCGCTCGGTCGCGGAGTTTCCGCACCTCGAGACGATCTGCGCCGCCGGATCGCAACGCGTCGAGATCGTCAACGGCGAGGACGTGGCGGCGCTGCGCGAACAGCACCGGCCGGCCATCCTGTTCGGCGGCCATTTCGCCAACTGGGAAGTCGGACCGGCGACCATCCATCGCCTGCTCGGTCCGTCGCTGCTGTCGGTGTTTCGCGCGTCGAACAATCCGTGGGCCGACCGGGTGCTGCGCCGCCGGATGCCGGCACGGCGCGCCGTCGCCAAGGGCGCCGACGGCGGCCGCAACCTGATCCGCCATCTGCGTCAGGGCGGCCACGTCGCCATGCTGGTCGACCAAAAAATGAACGACGGCATCGCGGTGCCGTTCTTCGGCCGCGACGCCATGACGGCGCCGGCGATCGCGCGGCTCGCCTTGCGCTTCGACTGTCCGATCGTGCCGGTGCGAGTCGAGCGCCTGAACGGACCGCGGTTCCGCTTCACCGTCATGCCGCGGCTCGAATTGCCCGCCGGGAACGACACCGCCGAAGCCGTGCTCGAGACGATGAAGCGCGTCACCGCGACGATCGAGCAATGGATCGTGGCGCGGCCCGAGCAGTGGCTGTGGATCCACCAGCGCTGGCCGCGCGACGCGTGAGCGTTCATTCCTTGCGCGCGGCGAGCGCGCCGCCCGGCGCCATGCCGTCGGTAAAGTTCGAGATGTCGGCAGCGACGCCCACGATAATTTGATCGTCAGCCATCTAATTCTCTGCGGGCCGGGGGTATAAAGTGGAAACGCGTCGACGACGCGGTCGGGTCGCCGTGCGTTGATGACGCTGGACGAATTTGTGCGGCTCATTGCCGGGTTAAAGGTCCGCGAGCAAGCCGCCTGAAACGGAGCGCGCCAATGGACATTCGGTGGTTCGCGCTGGGCTGCGGCCTCGTTTTCCTAGCCGGATGCAGCAGCGGGTGGGTGAAGCCAGGAGCGAGCCAACAGGACTTTGGCGCAGATCGATCGACGTGCCTTAAGGAAGCAGAGCGGCCGAGCGGACCGGTGTACATCAATCCGTTCACTGGATTTTTTGAGCACGGGTCATATACCAACAGCCGCCTCTATAACGCTTGCATGGTTGAACATGGCTGGTCCAAGAGTGGCGGCTGAATTTAAACCGGGCATTCACTCCGCGACCACAACGTAAGCTCCAGTCTCTATTCCGGTTTGAGCGACAGCACGCCGCCGGGCGCGAGGACCGCAAGATCGGCGAAGCTGGCGCGCGCGGGCTTCGGCTTCGGCGTGAAGCGCAGCGCCGCCGCCAGCAACAGATGCGCCGGCGGATGACGCGACCAGTAATCGAGCAATTCGCGCAATGCGGACAGGCTCATCGCGTCGATCTCGGCCCAGGTGTAGCCGCAACCGGTGGCGACGAGGGCGTAGAGATCGGCCCAGTTCACCTGTCCACTTGAATTTCCCCCGGCGCACCGTCCTTCGGCACCAGGCCGGAGAGCTCGGCGATGCGGGCGACGGCGGCGGCCAGCTCGGCCGGCAGCATCTCCAATTCGAGCAGCGCGTCGCGGTTGAGCGCCGCGTGGTCGCGTGCCAGAGCCGCGGCCAGGATGTCGATCGCGGCGTCGATGCCCTCGGCGGCGTTGAGCCGCGCGGCGCGGGCGAAGGCCGGCAGGACGACGCGGAGCTGGCCGAGCGTGAGCGGCCGGATCGCGTAGTCGCGGCCGGAGAGAGTGACGGTGGTTGCCGACATTCACACTCCTTACCGCCTGTTGGTTTCGGTTGATGCACGAAGCCCCTCGCCCACGAAGTGGGAGAGGGAGGGACCCAATCCGTCAGGATTGGGAGGGTGAGGGTAACAGCCGCATGCTGAAGACCCTCACCCTCCCGTCGCTTCGC
>DATLRA010000105.1:0-12741 GCA_035534935.1 Binataceae bacterium (SeqCode) | reverse complement strand
CCTGGGTCTCGATATACGAGGCGAAGTCGGCCAGCAGAAAGTAGTCGTCGCGGTTGAGCAGCACGTCGCGAATCCAGCGGAACAGCCCCGGCTCGCTCGGGCAGAAGCGGTCCGAGGCGAGCGCGTCGAGCACCCGCTTGAGGCGCGGATCAGAATCGTAATAGTCCTGCGGATGGTAGCCGCGCTCGGCCACCAGCGTCGCGATCTGTTCGGCGGTCAGGCCAAAGATAAAGATATTTTCCGCGCCCACCGCGTCGCGAATCTCGATATTGGCGCCGTCGAGCGTGCCGATCGTCAACGCGCCGTTCATCGCGAATTTCATGTTGCCGGTGCCCGACGCCTCCATCCCGGCGGTCGAAATTTGCTCCGAGATGTCGGCCGCCGGAATTATTTTCTCGGCCAGCGATACCCGGTAGTCGGGCAGGAACGCCACCTTGATCAGCCCGTGCGTGCGCGCGTCGTTATTGATCACTTCGCCCAGGCTGTTGATCAGCTTGATCAGCATCTTGGCCGCCCAGTAGCCGGGCGCGGCCTTGCCGGCCATCAGGTAGGCGCGCGGCTCGGGCGGTTCGACGCCGTCCTCGACCAGACTCAGGTACTCGTGGACGATCCCGAGCGCCATCAGCAACTGGCGCTTGTATTCGTGGATCCGCTTGGCCTGGACGTCGAAGATGCCCGCCGGATCGACGTCGACACCCGCGATCCGGTTGACGATACGCGCCAGGCGCTCCTTGTTGCCGCGCTTGATCGCGGCGAACTTGCGCTGGAACGACGGATCGTCGGCGCACGGCTCGACCCCGCGCAAAAGTTCCAGGTCGGTGGCCCAGCCGGGGCCGATCGCTTCGTCGAGCAGGCCGGCCAGTCCCGGATTCGCCATCAGCAGCCAGCGCCGCTGGGTCACGCCGTTGGTCTTGTTGCTGAAGCGCTCGGGCCATAGCTGATAAAAGTCGGGCACCAGCCGGCTCTTGACCAGGTCCGAATGGAGCCTGGAGACGCCGTTGATCGAATGGCTGCCGACGATCGCCAGATGCGCCATCCGGATATGCCCTTCGTGGCCCTCTTCGACGATCGACACGCGCCGCGCGCGCTCGCCGTCGTCGGGCCATACCTCGGCGACCTGGCCCATGAAGCGGCGGTTGATCTCGTAGATGATCTGCAAATGGCGCGGCACCACCCGCTCCATCAGGCCGATCGGCCAGCGCTCGAGCGCCTCGGGCATCAGCGTGTGATTGGTGTAGGCGACGGTCCCGCGCGTGATCTCCCACGCGCTTTCCCACGGCAGTTCGTATTCGTCGATAAACAGGCGCATCAGCTCGGCCACGGCCAGCGCCGGATGGGTGTCGTTGAGCTGGATCGCGACGCGCGCGGGAAAATCCGTGAGATCCTCGCCGCGGCGCAGAAAGCCGCGCACGATATCGCGCACCGCGCACGCGACGAAGAAATACTCCTGCAGCAGGCGCAGCTCGCGCCCGGCCTGCACCGCGTCCGACGGATAGAGCACCTTCGAGATAGTCTCCGAGACCATCTTCTGCTCGACCGCCTTCATGTAGTCGCCGGCGTTGAAGATCTGCATGTCAAACTCGCTCGACGATCGCGCCGAGTAGAGCCGCACGAAGTTCACCGTGCGCCCGCCGTAGCCCACGATCGGCAGATCCGACGGCACCCCGGCCAGCATCCGCCAGTCCACCCACGCCGGATTGTATTCGCCGCGGCGGTCCACGCGATGCTCGATGCGGCCGTAGACCGGAATCAGGCAGACCTCTTCGGGCCGCTCGACCAGCCACGGCGAGGTCTCGCGCTGCCAGTTATCCGGACGCTCGATTTGATGCCCGTCGCGCATCTCCTGGCGGAACAGCCCGTATTCGTAGTTGATACCGTAGCCGTAGCCCGGCATGTTGAGCGTCGCAATCGAATCCAGGAAGCAGGCGGCCAGCCGCCCCAGACCGCCGTTGCCCAGCGCGGCGTCGGGCTCTTCGTCGAACAGCAGTTGCAGGTCGATGCCATTCTCGCCGAGGAAATCGCGGCAGACCTCGATGATGCCGAGATTGAACAGGTTGTTCTCGAGCGATCGCCCGATGAGGAATTCGAGCGACAGGTAACAGAGCCGCTTCGCGCCGACCCGCTCGAAGCGCGCCCGCGTACCGAGCATCTTCTCGACCAGCATGTCGCGCACCACCAGCGCCGTCGCGCGATACCAGTCGCGCCGCGACAGCTCGATGCGCCGTTTGGCCAGCGTAAAGCGGATATGATGATCGATGAGCTGATTGAACAGATCGCGATTGCTTTCGGAAACCGCCGGAACAGCCATACTTTCGTCAGTCCTTGAATAATTCGGGCCGCGAATAATTCGGCCCGCGGCGCATGCCCAGCCGCGACCCGGCCGGACGCGCGCGGCGCCCGCCCCCCTCGCGCGTACCGGCGCTAACGCGCCGACTGGCGCCGCGCGCCCGCGGGCTCACCGTGCAATCCTCTTTTCTCCTAATGCCGCCGATGAGGCAATCGACCCCCCGCCGATATCGGCCGGCCGTCAGCGGAAGGCTCCGCGGCGCTCCCGGCCGCGGGCGGCGGCGATTTGTCAATCCGCCGCGCGCCGTTGTAATCTATTGACCGTCCGGCCTTGGCGCCGCCGGCACGGAGGTTTCGCCCGTATGGATCACATGGATCACATGGATCACGTCGACGGCTCGCTCAACTACCTGGCCGAGATGTCCGAAAAGCCGGTGAGCTATACCTATGAGCCACCACCCGGCGTCCCCGCGCGCACTAGCCGCACGGTCAAGCTCACCGTGCCGATCCATGACGGCCGCGCGATCGGGCTCAACCTGTCGCTCGACAAGCAGGGCTTCATGCTGCTGCCGCACCTGAGTGCGGTCACCAACTTTTACGACTCCGACGAAGTTAAGCGCGTCTACTATCCCGAGATGGAACGGCTGGTGCGCGAAAGCACCGGCGCGGCGCGCGTCCTGGTCTTCGACCATAACGTGCGCAACGGCTCCAAAGAACAGCGCGCGGCGACCGGCGTGCGCGAGCCGGTCAGATTCGTGCACAACGATTACACCTTCAAGTCCGGGCCGCAGCGCGTGATCGAATTGATGGGCGAGGCCGAGGGCCAACGACTGCTCAAGCATCGCTTCGTCTTTCTCAACGTATGGCGCCCGATTCGCGGACCGGTGCAGGAGGCGCCGCTGGCCGTATGCGACGCGCAGAGCATGCTGCTCAAGGATTTCGTCGCGACCGACCTGAAATACCGCGACCGCACCGGCGAGGTCTATTCGGTGACCTACAATCCCGATCATCGATGGTTCTATTTTCCGCGGATGCTGCCGAGCGAGGTGCTGCTCCTGAAATGCTTCGATTCCGACCCCCGGCGCACGCAGTTCACCGCCCATTCCGCCTTCGAGGATCCGACCACGCCGCCCGGCGCGCCCCCGCGCGAAAGTATCGAGGCGCGCACCATCGCGTTCTTCACGGAATAGCGCCGCGCGCACTCGCGGCAGGCCAATTACGCCAACGGACGAGCGGCGCGGGCGATTCAGATCGATCACCTGGAAAAGCGGGGAGGCGCGAACCAATTGAACCGGCAACGCACGACGCCATCAGAGGCGAGCGGGTTGCCGGCGCGGTTCTGGCTCGCGGCCTTAGCGATCCTGGCGGCCGGATGCGCGGCGAGTGTGCCGGCGCCGCCGGCGGACGCGATCGCGGCGCAGTCGCAGCCGCCGTTCTTCGGCGACTACACGCCCATGACCCCCGGACCCAAGGGCAGCGCGATGCTCTATTACGTCAATCCCCAGGCCCACTGGCTGGAATACGACAAGGTAATCCTCGATCCGATCACCTTCTGGCGCGGGCAGAGCGGCGCCGCGATCGACGCGGACCAGCAACAGTCGCTGTGCGACTACATGCAAGCGATCCTCAAGGCTCATCTGGCACGGATCTTTACCCTGGTGAGCAATTCCGGACCCGGCGTGATGCGCCTGCATCTCACCATCACCGACGCCGACGGCGCGGCCACCGCCTTGCGCACCATCGCCGCGGACCGATCGGACGCTGAACTGCGCAAGAGCGTGAGCCGGCTGCCCAGCGTCACCTGCGAATTTGCCGGCCTGGCCGAAAGCGAGGGTGAAGTAACCGACTCGCTCAGCGGTGAGCATCTGTTTGCCTGGATCGATCGGCGGGTCGGCGGCGGATCGCTCAACGCGGCCGCGCAATGGACCTGGCGCGACACCGCGGCCGCGATCGACTACTGGGCGGAGACCCTGACCGGGCGGCTCGCCCAATGGCATCTCGAGGGTGATGTTGCCGGTTGACCCGCGGCATCGCGGCGCCGCGTGCGAGATGCGGCGTTGACGGCGGCCCCGCCGGGCAACCCACCGGCCGCGCGTCCCGAGGTGGCGGCGGGCGCGCATATTGCGCTCGATCGCAGTCCCGGCGCCGACGGCGTCGCGATCCGGCTGGCCGGTCGATGGCATCTGGACCACTCGATGCCGACGCTCCGTTCGTTCGAGGCCTTACTCGCCGAGGGTTCGCGTCCAACGCGGATTACGCTTGACGCGAGCGGGCTGGCCGGATGGGACAGCAGCCTGGTGAGCTTTGTCCTGGCGGTCGGCGAATACTGCCACGCGCGGGGCATCGAATGCGACCGTTCGACGCTGCCCGCGGGCGTGCGGCGGCTGGCTGAACTGGCCGAGACGGTCCCGGAATCCGCCGACGCGCAGGCGCCCGCGCCGCCCGCTACGCGCATCGAACGGGTCGGTGCGGCGGTCCTCGCCGCCGGTGAAGGCGCCGGCGAATATGTCGAATTTCTCGGCCTGTTGGTGCTCGCGCTGGGCAATTTCGTAACCGGGCGCGCCCGCACGCGCAACTCCGATCTGCTCGAAGTCGTGGAGAACTGCGGCGCCCGCGCGCTCGGCATCGTCACGCTGATCAGCTACCTGGTCGGCGTCATCTTGGCCTTCATGGGCGCCGTGCAGCTTCAGCAGTTCGGCGCCGCGATTTACGTTGCCGACCTGGTCGGTATCGGCATGGTGCGCGAGATGGGCGCGATGATGACCGGCATCATCATGGCCGGTCGCACCGGCGCCGCCTTCGCCGCCGAACTCAGCAGCATGAAGGTCACCCAGGAAATCGACGCCATCACCACCATGGGCATCTCGCCGATCGAGTTCCTTGCCGTGCCGCGAGTGGTCGGGCTGGTCCTGATGATGCCGCTGCTCTGCCTCTACGCGGATTTCGTCGGAATCCTGGGCGGCGCGACCGTCGGCGTCACGATGCTGGGCCTGTCGCTGACCACTTACATGCACGAGACCGTCGCCGCGGTGACGGTGGGCGCGCTGCTCGGCGGCATCTTCAAGGCCACCGTCTATGGCATGCTGATCGCACTCGCGGGATGCTATGAGGGCTTCCGCTGCGGCGATAGCTCGTCGGCGGTGGGCCTCGCGACGACTGCGGCGGTGGTTAACGGTATCGTCCTGATCGTCATCGCCTGCGGTCTGTTCGCGGTGATGTTCAATGTTCTGGGCATCTGAACATGGTCGACGATCGCAAACCGGCGTGCCGACGCCGCGGAGATTCGCAATGGCAAGGCAAAAGATCACGCGTGGCTAACCGGCATCCCTCGGTTTATCTCGGCCCCGCGATGCGCACGACAGCCGCGGCACACTCGACCACCACGCTGCCGGGGCGCCGCGCTCGCAAGTCCCGCGTGCACGGCGCGATCGGCGGCGTCTAGCGATGGCCGCACGGGGCAATCCGCGGACCGTCGGCGCATTCGTGGTGGGCGCCCTGGCGCTGGCGATCGCGGCGACCTTGCTGATCGGCTCCGAGCGGCTGTTCGGCACCACGCATGAATTCGTCTGCTTCTTCGAAGGCAGCGTGAACGGCCTGCGCATCGGCGCCGCGGTCAAGTTCAAGGGCGTCGAGATCGGATCGGTCACGAAGATCCTGCTGAGCCTCAACGTGGGTCACGCGACCAGCGCGTTCGCCAGCTCAACCTCGATCAAGATTCCCGTGATTATCGAACTCGACGAAGGCCGCATGCTCAAACGCGGCGCCGCCTATATCAACCTGGAAGATCCGGAGGGCATGAAATTGGCAATCCGGCAGGGCCTGCGCGCTCAGCTTTCGACCGAAAGCCTGCTCACCGGCCTGCTCTATATCGACCTCGACATGCATCCGCACGCCCCGGCCAGGTTCTCTGCGCCGCCCAATTCCCGCTATCCCGAAATTCCCACGCTGCCGACCGTTTTCGAACTGGCGCAATCGACCGCGAACCGCCTCGTCAAACAGCTCGACCAGGTTCAGATCGACGTGCTCGTGACTACTGCCACCCAGGCGCTCGCCGCGGTCCGCGATCTCGCCAGTTCGCCCGATTTGAAGGCCGCGATGGTCTCGCTGCGCGCAACCTCCGCCAGCCTCGACCGCACCGCGGACAGCCTGCGCGTGCTCTCCGATAATCTCGATCGCCAGGTGGCGCCGATGGCCCACAGCGTGCAAAAAACCGCGCAAACCGCCGACGCGACGCTGCTCAAGGCCCAGGTCACGCTCGACCAGATCAACGACGCGCTGGCCCCCAATGCGCCGCTGCTCTACCAGGCTAATCGCACCCTGACCGACGTGGACGCCGCGGCGCGCTCGCTGCGTCAGTTGACCGACTATATCAACCGCAATCCGGGCGCCCTGGTGCGCGGCCGCAGCTACAAGGACACGCAATGAGCGCTCGCGCGACGACTCTGCGCGCAGCCGCGGCGCTACTTGTGCTGGCGATCGCCGGCCAGGCCGCGGGATGCTCGGTGCTGGCGCCGACCCCGGACAAGTCGCGCTATTTTGTGCTGACGGCGGTAGCCCAGCCGCCCGCCGCGGCGCCGCCGCTCGGTCGCCCTCTGGCGATCGGGCTCGGACCGTTGCAGCTACCGGCCTACTTGATCAATCGCGACGACCTCGCAACGCTCGCCGCGCCCAACCGCATCGAGTACTCGAACAGCGATCGATGGGCCGAACCGCTCGACCAGAATTTCGACCAGGTCATGGCGCGCGACCTCTCGATCAGGCTCGGCACTGACGGTGTAGCGCCGTTCCCGTGGAACCTGTCGACCCGTCTCGACTATACCGTCAGCGCGACGTTCGACCATTTCGAGCGCGACAGCACCGGCGTCACGCTGCTCGCCGGGCGATGGCAAATCCGCGACGGCCAGGGCTCGCGTGTGCTACAATCCGGCGCGGCGCGCTACAGCGAGGCGGCTGACGACGATCCGGCCGGCGCCCTGAGCCGTGCCGTCGCCAGTCTGAGCGGGCAAATCGCCGACGCTATCCTCGCCTTGCACGCCGCAAATGCTCACGGCGCCGTGGCCACCTCGGCGGATTCGGCCTCCTCGGCGCCGCGCTAGGGAAGCTCTGCACAAGACCACCGTGTCATTTTGAGCGCAGCGGAAAATCCCGGGATTCTTCACGTCGCAGACGCCGTTCAGAATGACGACCTGACTTGTGCAGAGGTTCCCTAGCCGTCGCTGTCGGGAATCAGATCGAGCTCGACCAGCCAGGCCTCGGCTTCGCTGTCGCTCGGCGCGCGATAATCGCCGCGCGGCGAGAGCGATCCGCCCGATCCGACCTTGGGCGCATTCGGCACACAACTGCGCTTGAACTGGCTCAGCTTGAAGAAGCGATAGAGAAAGGTCCGCAGATGCGCCTTGATCTGCGCCAGGTCGTATTGGTTGCGCTGGCCGGCCGGAATATCGGGCCACGCGCCGCCCATGCGATCGTGCCATGCCGACCATTGCAGGAACGCGATCTTGGGCGGCGGATAGCCGAAGCGCAGCGTGTAGTACAGGTTGAAGTCCTGCAATTCGTACGGCCCGACGATCGACTCCGTCGACTGGCCGGGACCGTCCGCGCCGGCCCGCGCCGGCACCAGCTCGGGACTGATTTCGGTCGCCAGGATCTCGCGCAGCGTCGCGCTCGCCTCGGCGCCAAAACGCTCGGTGTCGGCCACCCAGCGAATCACGTGCTGGATCAGGGTCTTGGGCAGGCTCGCATTGACCGCGTAATGCGACATGTGATCGCCGACGCCGTAGGTGCACCAGCCCAGCGCCAGTTCGCTCAGGTCGCCCGTGCCGACCACGATCGCGCCGCTCAAGTTGGCAATCCGGAACAGATGGCTGGTGCGTTCGCCGGCCTGCACATTCTCGAACGTCACGTCGAACTGCTCGCGCCCCTCGACGTACGGATGGCCAATATCCTTGAGCATCTGATGCGCGCTCGGCCGGATGTCGAGTTCGTGCGACTCGCATTCGATCGCCGCCATCAACCGGCGCGCCTGCGCCAGCGTGCGCGCGCTGGTCGCAAAGCCGGGCATCGTGTAGGCCAGCAGATTGGCCCGCGGATAGCCCAGCCGATCGAGCGCCTGCGCGCACACCAGCATCGCATGGGTCGAGTCGATACCGCCCGAGATGCCGAGCACCACGCGCTGGAGCCCGGTCGCGGTCAGGCGCGTGGCGAGACCCTGCACCTGGATCTCGAAGACTTCGGCGCAGCGTTCGCCCCGGCGCGCCGGGTCCGACGGCACGTAGGGAAAGCGCTCGTAGCGCCGCTCGATCGCCAGGCGTCCTTCGCGCGGCGGCGCGGCGCTGAATGAAATCGTGCGGAAGTCGCCCAGCGCCACGCGCGCGTTGCGCACCGACGCGCCAAAGCTGGTCTGGCGCATCCGCTCCTGCGTCAGCCGCTCGAGATCGATCTCCGAGGTGATCAGTTGCGGCCCATAATTGAAGCGCTCGGACTCCGCCACCAGGTTGCCGTTCTCGCAGATCAGCGCGTGGCCGTCCCACGCCAGGTCGGTGGTTGATTCGCCCGCCCCGCTGGCCGAATAGAGATACGCCGCGAGGCATCGCGCCGACTGGCTGGCGACCAGTTCGCGGCGATAGTCGGCCTTGCCGACGGTGATATTCGAGGCCGACAGGTTGAGCAGCACGGTCGCGCCGGCCAGCGCTCCATGGGACGACGGCGGTATCGGCACCCACAGGTCTTCGCAGATTTCCACGTGGATGGTCAGCGCCGGCAGGTCGTCGGCGGCGAACAGCAGATGGCTGCCGAAGGGCACTCCGCGCTGCCCCGCGATCGTGACCTCGGTGCGGATCGCATGGTCGCCCGGATTGAACTGGCGCAACTCGTAGAACTCGCGGTAGTTGGGCGGATAGGTCTTGGGCACCACGCCGAGCACGCGGCCGCGGTTAATTATCACCGCGCAGTTATAAAGCAGATGGTCAACCTCAAACGGCATCCCGACCGCCGCCGTAATCGGCCATCCGGCCGAGGCCGCCAGAATTTTCGCCAGCGCCGCGTCGCAGCCGTCGAGCAGGGCGCGCTGATGGAACAGGTCGTCGCAGGTGTACGCCGAGAGACCCAGTTCCGGGAACAGCACGACGATCGCCTTGCGCTCGACCGCCTGGCGCATCAGCGCGATCGTCTGATCGCCGTTGAAGGCCGGGTCCGCCACCCGCACACGCGGCACCCCGACGGCAACCCGGATGAAGTCGTGGTTGTAGAGGTTGTAGAAATTCTGGGCCGCTCGCACGCTATCCGCCCTCTTCCTCCGCCGCTGGCCCCGCGAGTCTACCCCGAGGCTCAAGGCTAACCTTCGATTAACTTATATCAATCCATCAGCGGCCGTGGCGCAATGGGGTTAGAATACGCCGAGAACGCCGCAACTAATTCCTTCCATGCCAGACTGAATTCCGGCTTAATTCGTCTTCAATCGGGAACGAAGCACCCGGCACGCGACTTATATCTGCGCCGCCGCACCATTCCAGCACCGACGGCAGGCGCGCCCGCAGCATACGGGGGAGGGATTGAGATGAGCGAAGCGATTTCTTATTCAACCGAAGGAGCCCAGGTCAACTTGCGATCGACCCAGTGCCCGAACTGCCGACTCCAACTGGCCGAAGACCGTCGCATTGCCGGACGCAAAACTCCGGGTGTCAATGACGTCAGTATCTGCCGCGGATGCGCCGAGATTGTCGTGCTCGCCCAGACCGACGCCGGCCTGGCGCTGCGGCCGACCACGGCGAGCGAATTTCTCTCGCTCTCCGAAGAGGCCCGCAACCTGCTGCGCGTGGCGCATACGCTCGTCTGCCAACAGATTCGCTGCCGCAACAGCTAACGCCGCGAAGCACCCCGGATTCTGCCTGGCGATACTTGAATCGGGCGCAACGGGCATCGGGTGCGGGCGAGTCTGCGAAGCCGCGGCTATAATTAAATCGCGCCCGTCTAATCCGTCACCGCGCCCAGACTGCTCGACGAGACCTGCGCCGCATACTTGGCCAGTACTCCGCGCGTATAGCGCGGCGCCGGCGCCTTCCACGCGGCGCGCCGCCGCGCAATCTCGGCCTCGGGCACGTCCAGCGTCAGCAGCCGCTGGTCGGAATCGATCGTAATCGAATCGCCCTCGTGGACCAGCGCGATCAGGCCGCCAACCTGCGCTTCGGGTGCGACGTGTCCGACCACCAGGCCGTAGGTGCCGCCCGAGAACCGGCCGTCGGTAATCAATCCGACCGCGTCGCCCAATCCGGCGCCGATAATCGCCGAGGTCGGCGAGAGCATCTCGCGCATCCCGGGACCGCCGCGCGGTCCTTCGTAGCGAATCACCAGCACGTCGCCCTTGTTAATCTTGCCCGCCAGGATCGCGTCGAGGCTATCCTCTTCGCGCTCGAACACGCGCGCCGGCCCGGTGATCACGCGATGCTTGATGCCGGTGACCTTGGCCACGCATCCTTCGGGCGCGAGATTGCCCTTCAAAATCGCCAGATGGCCCTGTGCGTACATCGGATTATCCCACTGCCGGATAACGTCCTGATCCTTACGCGGCGCGGCCGGCACTTCGGCAATCACCTCGGCGATCGTGCGTCCGCTAATCGTCAGGGCGTCGCCATGGAGCAGGCCGTGGGCGAGCAGCATCTTCATGACCTGCGGAATCCCACCCGCGCGATGCAGATCGGTCGCGACGTACTGGCCCGACGGCTTGAGATCGCAGAGTACCGGCACGCGCTGGCGAATCGCCTCGAAGTCGTCAATCTTGAGCGGCACTTCGGCGGTATGCGCCATCGCCAGCAGATGCAAAATCGCGTTGGTCGATCCGCCCACCGCCATCACCACCGCGATCGCGTTCTCGAACGCCTTGCGCGTCATGATCTGCCGCGGCAGCAATTGCGTATGCACCGCCTTGACCACCGCCTCGGCCGACTTCGCCGCACTGTCCGCCTTCTCGTCGTCCACCGCCGCCATGGTCGAGGAATACGGCAGGCTCATGCCCATCGCTTCGATCGCCGACGACATCGTGTTGGCGGTGTACATCCCGCCGCATGAGCCGGCGCCGGGGCACGATCGCCGCTCGACTTCGATCAGCTCCTTTTCGTCGATCTTGTGGGCGCTGAACTGGCCAACCGCCTCGAACGCGCTGACGATGGTCAAGTCGCGGCCGTTGTAATGGCCCGGCTTGATCGTGCCGCCGTAAACGAAGATCGCCGGGATATTCATGCGCGCGATCGCCATCATCGCGCCCGGCATATTCTTGTCGCAGCCGCCCACCACGACCACGCCGTCCATCGCCTGTGCCCCGCATGCGGTCTCGATCGAATCCGCGATCACCTCGCGCGAGACCAGCGAATACTTCATCCCCTCGGTGCCCATCGAGATGCCGTCGCTGACCGTGATCGTGCCGAAGGTCTGCGGCATCGCGCCGGCGGCGCGTGCGGCGGTCTCGGCGCGCCCGGCCAGGACATTCAGGCCCAGGTTGCACGGCGTAATCGTGCTGTAGGCGTTGGCCACCCCGATGATCGGCTTTTCGAAATCGCCGTCGCCGAAGCCGACCGCGCGCAGCATCGCGCGGTTGGGCGAGCGCTGCACCCCCCGGGTAACCAATCTGCTTCTCAGGTTTTCGGCCATCTTGATCTCCCTAATATGCGCCGCGGGCTTCAATCCTCAACTGCGCGCGCCGCGGGGCGAAGCGGAATTGCACCACATCCCGCCCGCGCTGATCAAGCGCGCCGCCACCGCGGCCCTCGCTGGCAGGGAAAATCCGCGCGCCGCGCTCTCCAGAATCTCTAAGGATTTCCCTTTTCCCTCGACGTCAAGCCCGATCGTCTTCTATCGAGCTCAGATACTTGAGGCGGTGAGAATTCTTCGCTTGATTTCAACTACGTGTCTTCTGTGTCAGCCGAACCTTGCACGAGATCGAGAGCATCTCGATAAAGAAACGGGACCCAATATTCTGTGGAAGTGTGCGGATTCCGAACTTCAAAAAAGCCCGATTTGGCCACTTCATTTGCCCGCTTTTCTGCTTCCGATTTCCCCACGCCCCATGCGACCGATAAAGTGTTCACAGTTTGCAGGGTTTTGCTCCCGCGCAGTTTCTCCAAATACGGTTTCAGCGTTGGATATTCTGCGTAAAGCGTCTGCATAAGCCTCACTTTCGAAACTGCTTTCAGGGCCTCCTTAAAGTTCCCCCGTGCAAACAGTTGTTCCCCGTCCGGTGGTGGATCCCCGACCTCGAGATGCTTTGCCTGCACTTCACGCAGACAGTTAAATAAGTGGATCAATTCTCGCGGTGCGTTCGACTTCGTGCCGTCACGTGTGCGGGACAATACCCAATCAAAAGTGTGAGGCTTGTTGGGACCAATGTCTACCTGATCTGGGCACACCCGATTGAAAAATTGTTCCTGCTCAGACACCGGATCGGATGACAATCTTTCATTCACA